>NZ_NDIM01000350.1:0-5403 GCF_002241375.1 Vibrio sp. V19_P1S1T109
GTCATATTTGCGTCCTAAAGTGAGTTTCGTTCAATACACAACGGCAATAAAGCCTCTTAAGGATATTTGTGATGAAAAAGACAGTAATCGGTGCAATCGCTCTTTTAGGTGCATTGGCAGTTAACCCAGTTTTTGCAAAAGAAACCATTTCTGCTGTTGGCTCTAGCAGCGTAACGCCATTGATGGAAGTTTTCTCTGAAACATATATGAAGAAAAACGCGGACGTGTTTATTGAGGTTCAAGGCCCAGGTTCTTCTGCCGGTATTAAAGCCGCTAAGAACGGCAGTGCGGATATTGGTATGTCTTCACGTGGCCTAAAAAGCTCAGAAAAAGAAGCATCATTAGTTGAAGAAAAGATCGCGCTTGATGGTATAGCGGTGGTTGTGCATCCAAGCAATAAAGTAAAAGGGTTGAGTGCTGAACAAGTCTCTGCTGTTTACCGAGGCGAGATCACGAATTGGAAAGATGTCGGTGGTGAAGACAAACCTATCGTTGCAATTACTCGCGATACCGCATCAGGGACTCGTGGTGCATTCGAAGAGATTATGAAATTGACAAAAAAAATCTCAGACAAGACGGTATCTGCTATCTCTCAACGAGCTCAAGTAGCTAACGGTAACGGCAGTTTGAAAACTATGGTTGCGTCTAACCCTTATTCCATCGGTTACATCTCTCTTGGCACCGTTGATAACACGGTTCATGCCTTAGCGGTAGACGGTACTGATGCATCGGTAGATAACGTGAAAAATGGTTCATACAAAGTGGCTCGTCCTTTCCTTGTACTGTACAAAAAAGGCCAACCATCCGCTCAAACGCAACAGTTCCTTGATTGGATGCTAACGCCTGAAGCTCAAAAACTCGTTGCAGAACATCACTATATCGCAGTGAACTAATAGACTCTCCCATTCGACTTGAAGGTGCAGCGACGTTGTTTCGTTCAGCCCAAACACATGCTTTATCCATGTGGATGGGAATTCACTGACTTGCTGTTTAGCCGCCACTTCAAGTTGTTTGGGGAAATAACTTTAAAAGTTTGCTTAGCCCATCGTTGGGGCTGAGCCTTTTCTATCCACGTCGATTCCATCGAATAGTGAGATTGATACTATGACCATCGCAACAAATAGTGAAAAGCTTATGAACAACGTTTCTACGCAAGCTTCCAAACGTGCACTTCGTGCTAAAAAGCGTGTGGACTGGAAAGAGCGCATTTTCCACGGGTTGTTTCTTACCAGTGCCATTATTGGCATTGTGTCTCTTGCCATCATTGCCTACTTCATTTTCCGCGAAAGTATTCCCGCATTTCAAGAAGTGGGTATCTCGGGTATCGTCCTTGGACAAGATTGGTTGCCGCCAGCTCTGTATGGTGTGGCAACTATGATTGTCGCTTCTGTGGTTTCAACGTTTGGTGCGGTTATCGTTGGTGTGCCTGTGGGCGTACTCACCGCTATCTTTATTGCCGAAGTCGCACCAAAACGTGTCGCGAATATCATTCGCCCAGCCGTTGAATTGCTCGCTGGTATTCCTTCCGTGGTCTATGGTTTCTTTGGTCTTGTGATTATTGTTCCTTTGATTCAGGACATTTTCCAAGTTCCTGCGGGCAATACCATTCTCGCGGGCATTATTGTGCTTGGTGTCATGATCTTACCGACGGTGATTACCGTGTCCGAGACTTCTATTCGCGCAGTCCCTCATGCGTACAAAGAAGGTTCTTTGGCATTAGGTGCATCAAGTATTTTTACCATCTTCAAACTGCTGGTACCGGCAGCTCGTTCCGGAATTATGACCGGCGTCATCTTAGGAATTGGGCGTGCGCTCGGTGAAACCATGGCCATTATTATGGTGATGGGCAACGCGCCAGCGATGCCTGAAGGTATTTTAGACTCAGCACGCACGCTGACAGCCAATATTGCGATTGAAATGTCTTACGCAAGTGGTGTTCATGCCAGTGCGCTTTATGCAACAGGCGTTGTGCTATTGGCATTCATCATGATCTTGAATGCCACATTGCTCTATTTAAACCGTGAGAGAGCGAGATAATAGTGATGGATACAGTAAAACTAAAACGTGCCCGCCAGCTAAAAGATAACGTATTGAAAATATCTATTTGGATTGCGGCTGCTGTAACAGTCGGCTTCCTATTTTGGATTATCTGGTACATCCTTTCTAACGGGCTACAACACGTAGATTGGAATTTCGTTACTGACGATTACACCCGTACTGGCAATGAACACGGGATCTTCCCGATGATCATATCGACGATTTATATGGTGATCGCTTCTATTTCGGTGGCCGCCCCGTTGGGTATTATGACGGCGATTTATCTTACCGAATACGCCAAAATCGGTAGCCGCTTGGTGAAAGTGATCCGCTTTTGTACCGAATCTTTGGCGGGGATCCCCTCCATTATCTTTGGTCTATTTGGCATGACCTTCTTTGTGGTGATTCTAGGCTTAGGCTTCTCTATTTTGTCGGGTGCGCTAACGCTCAGCATTTTGATTTTGCCTGTGATCATTCGGACCACAGAAGAAGCGTTGATGGCCGTTCCTCAAACTTATCGCGAAGGTTCTTATGGTCTTGGAGCCTCAAAAATATACACCATTTGGCGTCTGATTTTGCCAAGTGCAATGCCCGGCATCCTCACGTCAATTATTTTGAGTATTGGTCGTGTTATTGGTGAATCGGCTCCTGTGTTTTTAACCGCAGGAATGGTGGCACGTATTCCTGATTCATTGCTCGATTCAGGCCGCACCCTAACCGTTCACCTTTACAAGCTCACAACAGAGCTGTTCACGGTTGAAGAGTGGAATCAAGCCTACGGCACAGCAACCGTGCTGATTGTGGTTGTGCTACTGATCAACATGGTGACGAAGCTAATCGCAAGACGATTTAATACCGCTTCTTATTAAGCAGAGCGTTGGGCGCGATTTACAGAATTTTGAGAGATAACAAGAATGAACAAATTTAATATTGAAAACCTAGACCTTTTTTATGGCGATAACCAAGCGCTAAAATCAATCAACCTGCCTATTCCAACTCGTCAAGTGACAGCGCTGATTGGCCCTTCTGGCTGTGGAAAATCGACTTTATTACGCTGTTTGAACCGAATGAATGACCTCATTGAAGGCGTGACTATCACCGGTAAATTGGCGATGGATGGGCAAGATATTTACGGCAATATTGATGTTGCAGATCTGCGTATCAAAGTGGGAATGGTGTTCCAAAAGCCAAATCCGTTCCCAATGAGTATTTATGAAAACGTGGCGTATGGGTTACGCGCACAAGGGATTAAAGATAAAAAGCACATCGATGAAGTGGTTGAGCGCTCATTGCGCGGCGCGGCGTTGTGGAATGAAGTAAAAGATCGCTTGAAGTCGCATGCGTTTGGCCTCTCTGGTGGTCAACAACAGCGTTTGTGCATCGCACGTACGATAGCGATGGAGCCGGATGTGATTTTGATGGATGAACCAACGTCCGCCCTTGACCCGATTGCAACACACAAAATTGAAGAATTGATGGAAGAGCTGAAAAAGAATTACACCATCGTTATTGTCACGCACTCAATGCAGCAAGCGCGTCGTATTTCTGATCGCACAGCGTTTTTCTTAATGGGGGAATTGGTTGAACACAATGATACACAAGTGATTTTCAACAATCCTAAAGATGATAGAACCATGGGATATGTCAATGGCGATTTCGGCTAGTCACTTATTGCAGCGACTAACCTGGAATAATAGCGGACTCATTATAACTATAAAGCGATGGTAACTTTGCCCCTCATACAGAGGGGCTTTTTTGTAGAAACTTCATGGCATACATATTCTTATCCGCAATATGTATTAATTGATTAATATTGGCTGAATCTTTAGGAAAAGAGGCAATACCAATACTGGTTGAAAGCTTTGCTCCCACTCCATTATCCACGAAAAAATTCTCTTTAAAACACGCTTTAATGTGGCGTTGCATAATGCTCAGTTCCATCGCATCTACGCTATGGATGATCAGGGCAAACTCATCACCCCCCATACGAAATACCGAATAATCAAAGGTTGGAATCGAATGTGTTAAGCGAAACGCTACTTGCTGCAACACACTGTCCCCTGCTTTATGACCATTTTGGTCGTTAATGGGCTTAAAGTCATTTAAGTCGAGAAGAAAGAGAGAGAAGGGGTTGTTGGCAGAAATTTGATTCAGCTCTTCAAACATCGCAAGGCGGTTTGCAAGTCCAGTTAGAGGGTCAGTTAACGCTAAGGTACGCTGAGCAACCGCTTCTTTATGAAAAATATAGCTAACTAAGCCAATGCAACCCAGCATCAAGAACATCAGCAGAAATTGTACCTGTGTTAGCCTATTTGCTTTTTCTTTTTGCTCTAGATAGATAGGGCTTTGCAGTTGAAAGTTTTGGTTTACATAGCCGATAACTTGGTCGTAAATCAAGTGGGCATGTTTTTCAAATACAGCCAATGACTTTTGATCTTTAACGGCCAGCAATAAGCTTTCTAATATTTTGAAATCATCAAAGTTGTTCTTAAAGAAATGCTGGGAATCCGTTCTACCCATAAAATTATCCGATTCCTTACTCGTTAGAATCAAGTCAAAACGGCTCCAAATCAGCTCATACTGCAGCCAAGTGTGCGCTCTCTTCTCCTGTGAATCTAAGTAATAAGGAATCGAAGCAACCAGCTCAGAATACTCCTTGGTGAGCTGGAATAAATACCAAGTTGCATAGTTACGTTGGTCGGTATAGGAGTTGGCTAAAGAGCGTGTGGTCGAAAGTATATACAAATTAGCGACGATCAAGGCGACTGACAGGACAATCAACAGTGTTTTTGCTCGGTATAGCAACGGGTGTAAAGTGCTGTATTTTGTAAAATTCATTATTTACCGTGAATCAATAGTTTTTCTAACTGCCACACCATCTGGGTGTAATAAATGTCATTGTCTATTTGTGGATATTTATCTAGATTGTAGATCAGCCAAAACGGCCCCTTGTTTCTTATTTTCATTTCATCGCCATTCATGTGATAAGCAATAATGGGTTCATAGCGAGTTAAGTTTTCAATTGCAATATTAGCGGCGTAATCATTAATGGCCAAAAATGATACAGAAGAAACCTGTCCAACTTGCAAATAATTAATTAAATCAATAACTTTAAAACCAGTGAAAGTATTTTCTTTTGGTAACCAAGGAAGCTGAGTCGTGAAGGTTTCACGAGGCAGTCTCTCTGCCAATTGTGCAAGAGAATAAGTAACCCGATCTTGGTTTGGGAGGGTAATAGTTAAGCTTGCAGCATGAATAAATAAGCTGAAAAAAATAAGTGGTAAAGCGGTTATCCATCTCATCATAAACTACCTTATTTACTTCTGCTTTTTTCTTAGAGCATAGGCTAAAAGTATAAGGTGATAA
>NZ_NDIM01000187.1:0-5400 GCF_002241375.1 Vibrio sp. V19_P1S1T109
CGCTTTCTCTGCTCGACAAAGAAATTACATTTGAAGCCGATGAATCGATGGAACTTGATCGCTCAAAAGCAGCTTGGCCGAAAGATAAAACCGAGCTCGATAAGTTATGGCAGCAACGTGTCAAATATGATGCACTGAACTTAAAGCTTACGGGTAAAGAGTGGCCGGAAATTAAAGAAACGCTAGGCAAGCGTTATAATAACGCGATCAAACGTCTGTCTCAGACCCACAGCGAAGATGTATTTCAGCTTTATATGAATGCTTTTGCGCGTGAAGTTGATCCGCATACTAGTTATCTCTCTCCACGTAATGCCGAGCAGTTCCAATCAGAAATGAATCTTTCATTGGAAGGGATTGGTGCTGTACTGCAAATGACCGACGACTACACCATCATTCGTTCGTTAGTTGCGGGTGGTCCTGCCTCAAATAGCAAGCAGTTGGGTGAAGGCGATCGTATTATTGGTGTGGGCCAAGATGGCAAAGAGATGGTTGATGTTATCGGTTGGCGTTTAGATGATGTCGTACAACTGATCAAAGGCCCGAAAGGCACTAAGGTGAAGTTGCAAGTTTTGCCGGAAGGTAAAGACGCTAAAAGTCACGTTGTCACTATTGTTCGAGACAAAATTCGTTTAGAAGATCGAGCGGTTAAATCAAAAATCATCGAGAAAAATGGCAAGAAAATCGGCGTGCTTGAAGTCCCTAGCTTCTATGTCGGTTTAGCGCAAGACACGGACAAATTGCTGACTGAACTGAAGCAGAAAAAAGTGGATGGCGTGATCGTCGATTTACGTAATAACGGTGGGGGTGCATTAACGGAAGCGACGGCATTATCCGGCTTATTTATTGAAAGCGGCCCGGTTGTGCAAGTTCGCGATAGCTATGGACGAGTAAACGTTAATAGTGACACGGATGGAAAAATCAGTTATCAGGGTCCTATGACGGTATTGGTGAATCGCTACAGCGCATCAGCCTCAGAAATTTTTGCAGCGGCAATGCAAGATTATGGACGAGCGATCATTGTTGGCGAAAACTCATTCGGTAAGGGAACGGTTCAACAGCATCGCTCGTTGAATCATATCTACGACTTGTTTGATAAAGAATTAGGCTACGTTCAATATACGATTCAGAAATTTTATCGTATTGATGGTGGTAGTACGCAGAATAAAGGTGTTGTGCCTGATATTGCGTTACCCACTGCGATTGAAGCAAAAGATACCGGTGAGAGCGTTGAACCTAATGCACTTCCTTGGGATCAAATTGAGCGAGCTAAATACGACAAGTTACAAGCTAATGAAAAACTGATTGCTAAGTTATCTGCACAGCATCAAGCTCGTATTGCCAACGATATGGAGTTCGGCTTCATTAACGAGGATATTGCAAAGTATAAAGCGGAGAAAGATGACAACACAATTTCTCTCAATGAATCTGTGCGTAAGCAAGAGAGTGACAAGGCAGATGAATTGCGTTTGGCGCGGATTAACATGCGACAAGCCGCCAATGGTTTGAAGCCCTATAAAACCTTGCAAGATGTGCCTAAAGATTATGAAACTCCAGATGTTTATTTAGAAGAAGCAGTGGCGATCACTGTTGATATGCTAAATTAGCAACCAGTATCAATGAAAAGCGAGCCTTAGTGCTCGCTTTTTTGATCTTATTTAAACCAAATAAATAACGTGATACAGATCAAACATTTCGCTTTATCGTACAACCGGTTCTAAGCTTAAGAAAAAAGCGAGGAGCGTGTTATGAAATGGATAAGCATCATTTTTACCTGCATTGTTCTTATCAGCACCAGTGCGGCACAAAGTCAAAGTAGTGGTACGCAGACTCATCAAGACTTAACTCAGTTTGATCTCCCTTTTTTACTTGGTGATTGGTACCTACTTAACCCCAATCCTGACACTTCTTCCGATGATTTTCGTTCTATTAAACTGACCTTAGAATCGAATTATCGTTTTAAGATCGATATTCAAAAGAAAAATTACAATGTGGAGCACTGGGAAGGTGAATTTGATGCCAGCGATAACAGCTTGATTTTGGGGCTTAATTCATCGCAACCTCAAGTTTATCAATACCAAGTGAACCACAACATGCTCAACTTAAACGGCATTATGTTCACTAAAGCTTTACCAAATGCGTTGGCAGGGGTTTGGTCTAGCAAACGAATATTTGGTGAAGATGCGATAGCAATCGACATTAGCCAACTTGATCTCGTTTTACAGCCGGATTTTGTCTTTATGTTCAGAGTAAGTGGTGCTAATGGTAACGAATCGATCCATAAAGGGGTGTACTACACAGAAGGTGATCATTTGGTGCTCCTTTATGAAGACGGAGAACATGATACCCGCTATACGCTTGTTAGCGATATGTTAACGTTAGAGGTGGAAAATGGTTCTATGTCGGCTGTTTTAGCGCGAGTAAATCCGTAGTCTTGCAATCTTCTATCATAAGAAAGGCAATGAGTGAAATCTGTTGATATATGGGTAAATTGTCAGCGAAATAACGGGGTATTTGTCTTAAATGCCTCGTTTTTCGGTTTGAGGGGTTGTTATTAATGATAACAAGCCTTAGATCTATAGCCATCTTACTGAATGTTTATCAAAAACGTCACATTTCACTCCGTCAACAAGGATTCCGACATGGCTCATACACCCCAAGCCAAGTATCGCAAAGATTATCAATCTCCATCACATACCATTACGGATCTCGAATTAACATTCGATCTCTTTGATACCAACACCACAGTGACTGCCGTTTCTCACGTTAAGCAGCAAAAAGAGAATAACCAATTGGTGCTGGATGGTGAAAACCTTGAGCTGAAATCGCTCAAAGTGAATGGCACCGAATGGCAAGATTTTCAGCTGCTTGAAAGCGGGCTCTCGATCTCATCATTACCTCAAGAGTTTGAATTGGAGATCGTGACACTGATTAACCCTGAAGCGAATACCGCACTAGAAGGGTTATACAAATCGGGTGGTGCGTTCTGTACTCAGTGTGAAGCAGAAGGTTTCCGTCGCATTACTTACTTCCTCGATCGTCCAGACGTTCTTGCAAAATACACAACGACCGTGATTGCTGACAAAAAAGATTACCCATTTTTATTAAGTAACGGTAACCGTATCGAACATGGCGATCTTACAGAAGGGCGTCATTGGGTGAAGTGGCAAGATCCACATCCGAAACCTGCTTACTTATTTGCTCTCGTTGCGGGTGATTTTGACGTATTACGTGATCAATATAAAACCAAGTCCGGTCGCGATGTTGCCCTCGAGATTTTTGTTGATAAAGGTAACCTCGACCGCGCTTCTCATGCGATGACATCACTTATCAACGCAATGAAGTGGGACGAAGAACGCTTCGGCTTAGAGTATGATCTCGACATCTACATGATCGTTGCCGTTGACTTTTTCAACATGGGTGCGATGGAGAATAAAGGCCTCAACATTTTTAACTCTAAGTTTGTGCTAGCCAATGAAAAAACCGCTACCGATACTGATTATTTAGGTATTGAAGCGGTGATTGGCCACGAATATTTCCATAACTGGACTGGTAACCGCGTTACTTGTCGTGATTGGTTCCAATTAAGCTTAAAAGAAGGCCTAACGGTATTCCGTGACCAAGAGTTTTCGTCTGATTTAGGGTCGAGAGCCGTGAATCGCATTAGTAATGTGCGCATTATTCGCGGGCCACAATTTGCGGAAGATGCCAGCCCAATGTCACACCCAATTCGTCCCGATAAAGTGATAGAAATGAATAACTTCTATACATTAACTGTCTATGAAAAAGGCAGTGAAGTGATTCGTATGATGCATACGTTATTGGGTGAAACGAATTTCCAAAAAGGGATGAAGCTCTATTTTGAGCGTCATGACGGCACTGCCGCTACCTGCGAAGATTTTGTTGCAGCGATGGAAGATGCTTCTGGCGTCGATCTTACCCAATTCCGTTTATGGTATAGCCAATCTGGTACACCGATTGTTTCAGTGAGCACTGAATATGACGCACAACAGAAAACCTATGCCTTAACCGTAGAGCAAACAACCGAACCAACGCACGAGCAAAAAGAGAAAGCAGCGCTGCATATTCCTTTTGATGTTGAGTTATACACCGCTCATGGTGATGTAATTGAGTTACAATGTAACGGAAAGCGAATCTCTAATGTACTGAACGTAACACAGGCCAAGCAGACCTTCGTGTTTGAAAATGTGCCAGAGAAACCGATCCCTTCCTTGTTGCGCGAATTTTCAGCACCAGTGAAACTGGAGTATGACTACAGTGATGATGAGCTTATCTTCTTGATGGTCAATGCTCGTAACGAATTTGCTCGCTGGGATGCAGGCCAAATGTTGTTAGCCAAATATATCCGTAGCAATGTGTTTGGAGTGCAGTCGGGTAAGGCGGCGGATTTGCCTGAATCGGTAGTTGATGCATTCCGTGGTGTGTTACTGAGTGAGGCTCTAGAGCCTGCTTTTATTGCGGAAATGCTCTCATTGCCTAGCCATAATGAGGTTTCAGGTTGGTATAAACGTGTGGATGTTGATGCCATAGCGACCGTACTTAAAGCGATGAAAGTACAGCTTGCTAACGCATTGCAAGATGAGCTCAATGCGGTTTACCACAGTTTAAAACAGACAGCATACAGCATTGAACACAGTGCAATTGGTGAACGAGCATTGCGCAATACTTGCCTTGCTTATTTAGCTTATACCGACCAAGGCAATGATTTGGTGCTGGCTCAGTATCACAGCGCCAACAACATGACTGACACCATCGCCGCTATGAGCGCTGCGAATAGTGCACAGCTTATGTGCCGTCAAGCACTGATGGATGATTACAGCAATAAATGGAAACACGATGGATTAGTGATGGATAAATGGTTTGCACTGCAAGGGACGAACCCCGCGCCAAGTGTTTTGGATACCATTCAACAAACCATGAAACATGAAGCATTTAGCTTAAAAAATCCAAATCGTACTCGTAGTTTAATTGGTTCATTCCTCAGCGCAAACCCAGTTAATTTCCATGCAAAATCGGGTGAGGGATACCGTTTTGCAGGGCAGATACTGCGTGAACTCAATGATAGTAATCCCCAAGTTGCGTCGCGTTTAATTGATCCTTTACTTAAATTCAGGCTCTACGATGAAACTCGTCAAGCAATGATGAAATCGGAGTTGGAGACTTTGAAGTCAATGGATAATTTAGCTCGGGATCTCTTTGAAAAAGTAACAAAAGCGCTCGAATCTTAAGGATCTTAACTCTACTAAGAGCGAGGTGATAGATACGTCTCCTCGCTCTATTTTGGTTAACGGCTATGAAGCAATACTATTTTACTCTCAATATTTCTTATCAAACTTACTTAGCGCACTATTCTGGTGTAGCAAGCTCTGTACAAGTCTACAC
>NZ_NDIM01000197.1:0-5392 GCF_002241375.1 Vibrio sp. V19_P1S1T109
CAATGGCAATTATTACGCAAAAATAGATTTGAACTCTAAACATTATCATGGCATTTTATATTTAACTAATCGTTCAATATAAAATAATCAGGATGAATTATGCCAAAGGTAGGGATGCCAGACATACGCAAACCTCAACTTGTTGCCGCAACAATGACAGTCATTGAGCGCGTTGGATTACATGGCGCAAGCATCGCTTTAATCAGCAAAGAAGCGGGTGTCTCGACAGGGATTATCAATCACTACTTTGGCGGCAAGCATGGATTATTGGAAGAGACAATGCGTGTTGTTTTACGTGAGCTTTCAACCACCATCACTCAGCATTTAAACCAACTCCCAAAAGAGGCTCATTACGAACGCATTAATGCCATCGTAACCGGCAATTTCAAAGGGTTCCAAGCGGAAAACCAAGTTGTTAAAACATGGTTAGCGTTTTGGGCTTACTCCATGCACGACGCACAGTTAAATCGCCTGCAATACGTCAATGAACAGCGTTTACTTTCTCATCTTAAGATTGAACTCAAGCCGCTGCTCCCATCAGAACAAGTCAACCTCGTGGCTCATGGCATCGCGTCACTGATTGATGGCATTTGGCTACGCGGAGCATTAAACCCCAAAGGGATAGACCCTGCTCAAGCACATTCCATCATTAACGATTACCTCAATAAACAATTAGCGTTTTATGCGCAATAACAACTCACTTCAGGCCTTAAAATGGAAATACAATCGCTTTATATCAACGGAACGCTCCGATCTGCGACTTCAGGAGAACGTTTCGATACCTACAACCCAGCAACAGGTGAAGTGATAGCAAGATTGCAGCACGCCAGTGCCAATGACGTTGAACAAGCTATCACCTCAGCCAAGCAAGGATTCGCGATATGGTCAAGAATGACCGCGACAGAACGCAGCCGTATTTTGCTAAAAGCAGTAAAAATACTTAGAGAACGAAACGATGAACTTGCTGTACTTGAAGTTCTCGATACCGGTAAGCCGATTCAAGAAGCCAATTGCGTTGATATTGCTACTGGCGCAGACGTCATTGAGTACTTTGCAAATTTAGCCCCATCGCTTCAAGGCGAGCAACAGCCGATCAATGAACATCAGTTTTTTTATACTCGCCGCGAGCCATTAGGCATCTGCGCGGGCATTGGCGCATGGAATTATCCGATTCAAATCGCGATGTGGAAATCAGCGCCAGCACTGGCTGCCGGCAATGTGATGATTTTCAAGCCCTCAGAGGAAACGCCATTAAGCGCATTAAAACTGGCAGAGATCTTCAGTGAAGCCGGAGTGCCAGACGGCGTCTTTAACGTGGTTCAAGGTGATTACCGCGTAGGTCAAATGCTGACGGCCCACCCAGATATTGCCAAAGTCTCTTTTACCGGTGAATCGGGTACCGGGAAAACCGTGATGGCAGACAGCGCTCGCAGCTTGAAGTCTGTCACTATGGAATTGGGCGGAAAGTCACCGCTCATTATTTTTGATGATGCCAAGCTTGATCAAGCTGTCTCCGCTGCCATGGTGGCAAATTTTTATACCCAAGGCGAAGTGTGTACCCATGGGACGCGTGTTTTTGTACACCACAATATCTACGATGCGTTTGTCGCTCAGCTTAAGCAACGCACCGAAAAATTAGTGATTGGTGATCCTATGGATATCAACACACAGATTGGTGCACTGATCTCCAAGCCTCATTTAAGCAAAGTGCTCACAGCGATTGAGCAAGCCAAAGCTAGCCAAGCAACTTTGCTCACTGGCGGTTATCAAGTTACCGATAACGGCCTAGATAAGGGCAACTTTGTTGCTCCAACCGTTTTCATTGATTGCACTGATGACATGCCTCACGTGCAGCAAGAAATCTTTGGCCCTGTGATGTCAGTGCTTAAGTTTAGCGATGAAGACGAAGTGATCGCGCGCGCGAATGACACACAATATGGTTTAGCGGCAGGAGTGTTCACACAGAACCTTTCTCGTGCACACCGAGTAATTCACCAACTTCAAGCCGGGATCTGCTGGATAAATACCTGGGGAGACTCTCCAGCAGAAATGCCTGTCGGTGGTTATAAGCATTCTGGGATTGGCCGTGAAAATGGCATAGAAACCCTTAAGCACTATACCCAAACCAAAAGCATTTTAGTGGAGCTAGATGATTTTGCTAGCCCATATGCTTAATCGTCAAAGGAGCCTTCTATGTTAAATCACTTTGATTACATTATCGTCGGTGCGGGCTCAGCAGGTTGTGTTCTTGCCGATCGCTTAACCGAGTCTGGCGAGCATCAAGTTTTACTGCTCGAAGCTGGCGGAAGCGATAAAAGCATTTTTATTCAAATGCCAACCGCCCTTTCTTACCCGATGAACAGCGAAAAATACGCATGGCAATTTGAAACCGAATCAGAGCCCGATCTTGACGGGCGTCAGTTACATTGCCCACGGGGAAAAGTACTCGGTGGCAGCTCGTCTATTAATGGCATGGTATATGTTCGTGGTCACGCTTGCGATTTTGATGAATGGGAATCACTGGGCGCTAAAGGTTGGAATTATCAAAATTGTTTACCCTATTTTCGCCGCGCTGAATCTTGGATAGGTGGCGAGAACGCTTATCGTGGCGGCAACGGGCCCGTCGGTACTTGTAACGGTAACGACATGCAATTGAACCCACTTTATCAAGCCTTCATCGATGCGGGCAAAGAAGCCGGTTATCCAGAAACTGACGATTACAATGCTTATCAGCAGGAAGGTTTCGGGCCAATGCATATGACGGTAGATTCTGGAGTTCGCGCCTCAACGTCCAATGCCTATTTACGCCGCGCGATGAAGCGCCCGAACCTCACCGTAAAGACAGGAATTGTGACACATAAAATCTTGATTGAAGAGCAAAAGGCCATCGGCGTTGAGTTTGAAAAATCAGGCAAGATCCAACAAGCGTTTTGCTTGCGAGAAGTGATCTCAAGTGCTGGTTCTATTGGCTCTCCTCAACTTTTGCAACTTTCGGGTATTGGCCCTAAAGCGCTGATTGAACAAGTTGGTGTGAAACTGGAGCAAGACCTGCCTGGCGTGGGTCAAAACCTGCAAGATCACTTAGAGATCTATTTTCAATACCATTGTAAACAACCGATCACACTAAACAGTAAACTCGGTTTAATCAGCAAAGGGCTTATCGGCACTGAATGGATCTTAACTCGTAAAGGATTAGGGGCAACCAACCACTTCGAGTCGTGCGCGTTTATTCGCTCTCGCGCAGGGCTCAAATGGCCAAATATTCAATACCACTTTTTACCTGCTGCGATGCGGTACGACGGCCAAGCGGCCTTTGATGGTCACGGCTTCCAAGTTCATGTGGGGCCCAATAAGCCAGAAAGCCGAGGACAAGTACAAATTGTCTCTCGCGATCCAACGGTTTCACCCTCTATCGCATTTAATTACCTATCAACCGAACAAGATCGCCAAGATTGGCGCGATTGCATTCGTCTCACCCGCGAAATTCTAGCGCAACCAGCATTGGATAGTTATCGAGGCGAAGAAATTCAACCGGGTGAAGAGATCCAAAACGATGACGATATTGATTCATGGGTCAAACAGAATGTGGAAAGCGCTTATCACCCCTCTTGCAGCTGCAAAATGGGCGCAGATGACGACCCAATGGCCGTGGTGAATGAACAATGCCAAGTGCGCGGAATTCAAGCTTTACGCGTGGTGGATTCCTCGATATTCCCAAGCATTCCCAACGGGAACCTGAATGCGCCAACCATCATGGTCGCAGAGCGCGCCGCCGATCTTATTTTAGGCAAACCGCTATTAGCCAGTACTGAAGCTCCAGTATGGATTGCACCAGACTGGCAAACCAAACAAAGAATAAAACCACCAATGAGAAAGCCGGACGCTTACTCATAAAATTTATAAAGTCAGTCAAAAATACAAGGAAATAACATGTCTATTACTAAAAAAACCGTGCTCACACTTGCAATGACGACTCTGCTCAGCGCCAATGCTTACGCTAATCAGTGCGATACCGTGCGCTTTGCTGATGTAGGTTGGACAGATATCACCGCCACGACGGCAATAACCACAGAGTTGCTCAAAGGGTTAGGCTATCAGACAAAAATCGATTTGCTCTCAGTACCCGTGACCTACTCATCTATGGCGAACGGTGACATTGATGTATTCCTCGGTAATTGGATGCCAACCATGGAAGGCGATATTGCCAAATACCGTGAAGCTGGAACGGTTGAAACTCTGCGCGCTAACTTGGAAGGAGCAAAATACACACTCGCTGTGCCTAAGTACGTTTATGATGCCGGTGTCCAATCGTTTGCTGATATCGCTCAATTTTCAGATAAATTTCGCGGCAAAATCTATGGTATTGAACCGGGCAATGACGGTAATCGCTTGATCCAATCGATGGTTGATGAAAACGCTTTTGAGCTGAAAGATTTTAGCGTTGTTGAGTCAAGTGAAGCGGGCATGGTGTCACAAGTGGCACGCTCAGTACGTCGTAATCAGTGGATTGTGTTTCTAGGTTGGGCTCCGCACCCAATGAACAGCAATGTTGAAATGGAATACCTTGATGGCGGTGACGATTACTTTGGCCCAAACTACGGTGGTGCAAATGTCTACACCAATGTGCGTCAAAACTACCTAGCACAATGCCCAAATGTCGGTAATTTATTAAAAAACCTATCCTTCTCGCTTGAAATGGAAAACCAACTGATGGAATCCATTCTCAACCAAGGCGTGTTACCAGAACAAGCCGCTCGCCAATGGTTAATCAAACATCCAGAAAGTATTGTTCCATGGCTAAAGAATGTAAAAACCAAAGCTGGAACACCTGCACAACAAGCTATCAGCAACTATTTAGCGCCATTTAAAGCATAAATTAATTTAAAGGAGGAGGTGAGCATTTCACCTTCCAAAAGGCTATACCGTGAATTTTATTACAGAGAACAAAATCCCCTTAGGTCGTTGGATGGAAAGTGGCGTAGACTGGCTGACCATCCATGCAGCCACATTTTTTGATACTGTTTCCTACTTACTTGAGACCATCATTTTATCTTTAGTTGATGTGTTTAAATGGTTCATCCGGAAAATCGATACCTGAATGACTTTTCTGATACCATATCGCCAAAAATAGCCAGTTAATGTCAACTTCACTTCTTTACCATCGCTTTGGAATACGCGGCCCTTTCCATTATTGCTCTACAGAGTTTGATGGTGACGCGACCATCTTTCACGTAGCACACAATCCTCATATTAAATGTCCATCATGTCGTAGTCGTGATGTCATAAAAAAAAGGAGGTAAGGTTCGCCGTTTCATCGCTACGCCAATCGGCACTAGCCCCTGTTACATCCAGATAGTAAACCAGCGGATTGAATGCCGAGCTTGTAATACAC
>NZ_NDIM01000275.1:0-5344 GCF_002241375.1 Vibrio sp. V19_P1S1T109
AACCAAGGCCATCAAAGTCAATTAAGGTGAAAGAGCGTGACCCAAACCGACAAGGCTATGAGTATTTCATTATTTTCTTATCCAGTGAAAACTGTTAAAGACTTTATAAAAGAGGTCAGGTATAAAAAGGCAAACGATGACATTTCTTTTATACAAGGACGGGTATGTATATCCAAAACATTGAAGCCTTTCTGATCGCAATTATTATATTAACGCTAACCCCAGGGCTAGATACGGCACTGGTGATTCGTAACACATCACGAGCAGGGTTCACGGACGGCAGCATAACAAGTTTGGGTATTTGCATGGGGCTATTTGTGCATGCGACCTTTTCCGCCGTCGGTATTTCGGCGATTTTGGCACAATCGGCCGAGCTGTTTCATGTGGTTAAAATGATCGGTGCGGCGTATTTAATTTGGCTTGGACTATCCAGCTTAAAAGCGTTGCTGAAAAATAGCCAAGGTATGCAGGTTACGGCCATTTCACACAGTGAATTTACACTGAAGCGCTCACTGCGTGAAGGCTTTCTTTCCAATGTATTAAACCCTAAAACGGCGGTATTTTATCTCGCATTTTTGCCGCAATTTATTAACCCAGAATATTCTCCGTTGTTGCAATCGCTTTTGATGGCTGCCATTCATTTTGTTATCGCTATGTGCTGGCAGTGCGGTTTAGCGGGCGCATTGAGTTTTGCAAAAAACTTACTCAAAAATGCGTCGTTTATGAAATGGATGGAAGGGACAACAGGCGTTGTGCTAGTCGCGCTTGGGGTGAAATTGCTACTAGAAGATGAAGCGGCTTAAGAAGTTGCTCTTTAGTCACCTAAAGTTGCCGATAAGCACTGCCACATGCTTATCGGCTGGCAAACGATTAATGTTGAGTTTGAGCATCACGCGTAAAAGGTGCTGACTGTTTTTCAAAAAACAGCTTGGTCTCTTCAAGCACAATATGGCGTAATGCGATTAATCCGATCAGATTAGGGATAGCCATTAAACCGTTAACGATATCAGCAATAATCCAAATCATATCAAGGTGCAAGAACGCACCTGATGCCACCAAACCGATAAAAATCAGCTTATAAGGCATCACTGCTTTGGTGCCAAACAAAAACACCACGCAGCGCTCACCGTAATAGTTCCAGCCTAAAATCGTCGTAAAAGCAAAAAACATCAAACCAATGGAGACCATCATCGGGCCCAAGGTTTGCGCATTTAAGCCTACGGCAAATGCATAGGTTGTCATGGCGGCGCCAGAAAAATCACTTTGCCATGCGCCAGTTAAAATCAGCGCAAGCCCGGTCATGGTGCAAATAATGATGGTGTCAAAGAAAGTACCAGTCATTGAAATCAACCCTTGTTTTACGCAAGAGTCAGTTTTCGCTGCCGCCGCGGCCATTGGCGCGCTACCAAGACCAGATTCATTAGAAAATACACCGCGCGCAATCCCTGATTGGATCGCCAGCATGATGCTCGCTCCTAAGAAACCACCAGTAGCGGCTGTGGAAGTGAAGGCAGAAGTAATAACTAAACTGATGGCCGTGAGTAATTGATCGCTGTTGCTGATGATCACACTCAAACACGCAAGGATGTAAAAAAGGGCCATGGCAGGTACCACTTTCCCAGCCACTTTAGCAATTGATTGAATACCACCGACCGTGACAAATGCGACTAACAGCGTTAGAACCACTGCTGATATTCCGCGTGACACACCAAAAGAGATTTCAGTAGCATCTAAAATCGCGTTGACTTGTGGGAATGTACCGATGCCGAAACAAGCGACGCCGATGGCAAATAGGGCGAATAAAACCGCCAAAGTTCGAGAGCCCACGCCATATTGCAGGTAATACATCGGGCCACCAACCATTTGGCCTTTGTCATCGACTTGACGATACTTTACTGCCAGTAAACATTCAGCGTATTTGGTCGCCATACCAAACAGCGCGGCTAACCACATCCAAAATAGCGCGCCCGGCCCACCGAGCTTAATCGCTGTCGCTACGCCAACGATATTACCGGTTCCAATCGTCGCGGAAAGTGCGGTACATAAGGCGGCAAAGCTTGATACATCGCCTTGTTTACCGGCGTCTTTGTCTTTACTAAACACCATCTTAAGTGCGGTAGGTAAATGTCGAAATTGGATAAGACCGAGACGAAACGTAAAATAGATGCCTGTACCGACCAATAAAATTAAAAGTGGTGGTCCCCAGACAAAGTTGTCTATAGATTCAAGAATAGATTGCAGGTTGTTCATTAGTTCCCCTTAATAAAACGACAGTTAAGGAGAAGAGGGAAAGGGCAGTAATCTGAAAAGATCCCACAAAAAGATCACAGCAGGCCAGTGGTGAAGAAACCACACCTATTTATGATTGTAACTTTCCACTCCTCTGTCCTTTTGCCTGAGAGTTTCACCCCAAATAGGGTTTGCTCCTTCGGCGACCGATTAAACGGTTCTCTCCAGAGGTTCCTCCAACTACAGTCCTCGCCAGCTCTCATAAGAGAGAGCATTAGCACCTGAAAGATTTACTTCTTCGGCGAGCCTGTTTACTCATACTTTGAATAAACTAAGGCTACTCTCCTGCAGTCTTCATCGGAACTGATGATAAGTGCGCTTACCATCAAGGCGAGATATGTTACATAAAGCGTTTTTCAAGACAAGAAAAATTGTGCTTTTGATCTCAATTTGCTGCCGTTTGGTGGTTTGTTAACCATTTATAGACGTAAACGTAGGATGAGGGGTGAAAACTTTACGCTTGTTGTCGATTGTTCTACTTTTTTCTGACTTATCGCGTGTTATAAATGATATACACTACGTGAGAGGATAGGCTAATGACACGACTCATCACCATTATTTTATTGATCGCCATTGCTTTTATTTTTATTCGTTATCGTACCAACGAAAAGTTGCAAAAAGGTGTGGTGGTTTCTTTACTCACTGCTTTTGTCATTTATGCTGCCTCAATTGTGATTACTGAATTAACTCGCTGAGATAGATAGGAGCGAAAGAGTGAACAAACAGACGGACATTGATGCGCAAGATGATGTCGTAGTGATTGAAGAACGAGACAAACGCAGCTACGTCTACATCGCGTTAGCAGGGGTGTTGGGGTTAGCATTAGGTGGCTTAATCGGTTCAAGTATCATCACGAATAACTGGCAAAAAACATACCATCAGCTAGAAGAAAAATATGAACAGCTCACCCAAGATAAAAGCCAATTAGCTGAAAAAGTGCAATTAAAAGTCGCCAGTGTCGACGCTGAAGTAGCAAATAAACTTCAACAAGCATTAGAAGAGCAACAAAAGCAGTATCAACAAGAGCTGGATCAAGCGCAAAGCCAATACCAAGCGTTAATGGCAGAAAATAAAGCGCTGCAAGCGAAACTTAATACACAGGAAAATGCACTAGCGCAAGTTGAGAACAAAAATTCTAAATTAAATCGGCAAGCCGATATGCAGGCAACGATTTTTGAACGTTCACGCGAACTGTTCCAACGTGAATTGAAAATTAAGCAAGAGTTAGAAGCGCTGCAAAAAGAGAAAGAAAGTTTAGTACCGAAGCTCAAAACGCTCAAAACCGATTGTGATGTCTACTTAGAAGGTAAGTCGTGGGATGCAAAATCAGACGCATGTGATAAGCAAGATGAAGCGAATTCAAGAATTAGCCAAATCGATCAGATGATCCAAGTTCACCGCATGGATTTAGAACAAATCAAAGCGTTAACGGAAAATATAGGCTTATAATTTATACCAATCCCACCAATGTTTCTTTAGCAGGCCTCGCGAAAATGAGGCCTGTTTTATCGTAAGGCTTATTCGGTCAAATACGTTGTTAGGAATTCTGCAATCTTCACCATATCACTGATCGCAATATACTCTTCGGTGGTGTGAACTTTCGCCATGCCCGTTGACAAATTGACGGTCACTAATCCTTTTTCGTTAAAGTTGTTTGCATCACTGCCTCCACCAGTACGTTTGGTTTTTGGTGCAATCCCAACTGATTCAAAGCTCTTTTTGATCGCAGCGATATGCGGATGCTCTTCATCCAATACAAAGGCGTTGTAAGCACGAGTAGATTCAATCTCAACCTGCGCGCCATGCTTGTGCGCCGCGGCCTGAAAGGTTGACACCATATGTTCAACTTGTAGGCTCAACTTATCATCATTCAATGAGCGGGCTTCAGCGACAATTCTAAGATCAGGCATGACGATATTCGTTGCGCCACCGCCATGAACAAGGCCGATATTCGCCGTGGTTTCCTCATCAATACGTAGCAATTTCATTTGGGTAATCGCATCGGCCGCGACGGCGATAGCGCTAATACCTTCTTCAGGGGCAAGGCCTGCGTGTGCGGGTTTGCCTTTGATATTAACGATGATTTTTTGCTGCCCTGGGGCTGCTTTAACAATGGTTCCTATTGGACCACCTGTGTCGAGCACAATCGCCTTAGCCGATTGAATATGAGACATATCAAAGTGTTTGGAGCCTTGTAGCCCGCCTTCTTCATGGACGGTGAATGCAATTTCAATGGTTTTATGAGGTTGTTTTTGCGCTTTAATCGTTCGAATCGCCTCCATAATGGCCGCAATACCCGATTTGTCATCGCCGCCTAAAATGGTTTCACCGTTAGAGCGAATGACGCCATTTTCAATGACGGGTGTGATACCAATCCCCGGTTTGACGGTATCCATGTGACAGCTCAGTACGACACTGTCATCGAGTTGTCCTGCTAGGCGAGCATAAAGGTTAAAGCCATTGGAAACATGTTCAGGTACGGGCAGTTTTTGGACTGAAAAACCGAGCTCACCCAATTGTTCAGACAGCGTTTCTGCAATCTGTTTTTCGTTACCCGATTCGCTGTCAATTTGAATTAGTTGTAGAAAGTGCTCAACCAAGCGCTGTTCATTTATCATGGTCATTTTGTTATCTCGTAGGAAACAGAAGCCATACCATATCGCGTGTGGATGACGCGATGTTCTACGATAAATCAAAGAAGCACGACAAAATAACCGAATTTTTCGCTTATATATAGCCAATGGCTATTGTTTTAAACTTAATGATTCACCTGTGTTGGCCTAATGTTTTGTTCGTGTAGCTCGACATATAAAAATCATGTGCGCCTAACACCTCGCCCGATTGTGTGTTTTTTGCCGGAGGCAGTGTCGGCTTTTGATAAATGTAGCTAAAATGTTACGCCGTGCTATTTATCTTACTGAGCAACTGGTTATGATTGACTTGTGATTAACGTGGCCAATTAAGTAAAAGTGCTTAGTATTCAGTCAAATAAAAATAAATCATCTCTGTGAAATTCGCTAATTTACTATCCTATTGCTCATTAATAGATTTGTGT
>NZ_NDIM01000169.1:0-25363 GCF_002241375.1 Vibrio sp. V19_P1S1T109
GTGTATTGTAAATGAGTGGAATGTCTCTTGGTGGCATTGTGGTGATTGAAAGTGAGGGTTAGTGAGCAAAGAGTGAGCTTTGATTGTTTTCGCCACTCTTTGTTGTTGAATAAAACCAACGTTCCGATTCGCTAGCAAGATCCAATTTTTGCGTTCATCTGCTGGACTTCAATGATGACATGCCTACACTGACCGCAGATTTTTAAAGGGGAAATGAGATGTGGAGTTGGCTCTCCGTTGCTTTGTCTGGATTCATTAGTATTTCGGCTGTTGAAAGTAACAAAATCAAGCAAGCGGTAATGTTTAAAACACTCAGTATGCTGTTATTGGTGGCGATAGTTCTAAACCATACCACGCAGCTCACTTCTCCTATCTTATGGGTCACGCTCGGTCTGCTTATTTCCGCAATCGCGGACACATTGCATCTGTTGCAACGCTACTCAAAACTCTGTTTTGCTAGCTTTCTTGTCGCACAGTTGATGTACAGTAAAGCCTTCTGGGCGCAACTTTCTGACACTATGGTGTGGTGGCTACCTGCCCTTTTGATTGCGACCAGTATTGTGGCTTTTTTCCTATTGCTACCGCAAATCGACACCTTGATCTTTCCCGTAACCATTATGGGTATGATGTTAGTTCAGTTGGCGTGGGCGGCGGGAGAGTTGTGGCTGCAGACGCAAACAGTGCCTGCCTTTGCCGGGTTTGTTGGCTGTCTGGTGCTGATGCTCTCGGCCAGTTTGTTAGCCATTCACGATTACCGCAGGCCATTGCCTTGTGGGCGCTATCTTATTTCTGGCAGCTATTTATTAGCGCAAGCGTTAATCTCTGCCTCGGTGGCCTTGTAAACATTATCGCGTCATCTATATCGTTACTTTCAGGAGCATCGAAATCTCATGACTGGGCTGATATACTGCGGGCACTTTAAATCGATGTGAGTAGTGAGAGATGGATATTTTATCGGCGGCGACCATGCTTTTTTTGATCATGGACCCGCTTGGCAACCTGCCGGTCATGCTCTCCATCTTAAAACACCTTGATCCCAAACGTCGCCGTGTTGTGCTCGTGCGCGAACTCTGTTTTGCGTTGATCATTTTGATGTTGTTCCTGTTTGCTGGCAAAAACATCATGGGTTTTTTGCACGTGCAACCGGAAACTCTCAGCATTTCTGGCGGTATCATTCTCTTCATCATTTCGATTAAAATGATTTTCCCTAGTGCAGGTAGCATTACTGGATTAGCGGCGGGGGAAGAGCCCTTCATCGTACCGATGGCAATTCCGATGATCGCGGGTCCTTCAGTGATTGCGGCCTTACTGCTTCTTTCGACTCAGCACCCTGATAAACTCCTTGAGCTGTCAGCCTCTGTACTGCTCGCGTGGGGCGCTACTTTCATCATTTTGATGTTCTACGGTTTCTTCCACAAAGTGCTGGGTGAACGTGGTTTAAAAGCGGTCGAGCGTTTGATGGGATTATTGCTAGTTATGATCTCAACGCAAATGTTCTTAAATGGCGTAAAAAGCTATATGGGGCTGTGATTCGGGGATAAAAAAGCCGCCTATCGTGTGAACTTGAAGCGGCTTTTCCTATGTTGCTTTCTTTATGCCGTTAACTTACGTCATGTGTTTGCGGCGGATATCGAGCAGCGCGAAGACTCCAAATACCAGAATCGACCATTTTTCCCAACGGCTCATGCTGATCTTGTCACCAAACGCACCGATAAAGATCAGCATTTGTAGTCCGTGCATAATGAACAAAAATGCCGTCATAATATAAAGTGCAATCGCCGCTTTACCGGGGAACGGCATGAAGATATTCAGCAATAGAATCAACCAAACAAAAGCAATCGCCGCTTTTGCAAGTACCAGTAACACTCTCATTCCGAGCTCCTCTCAAATAGTCGATAACTGACTTGGCCTGCGTTTTTCTCACGGTGCAGATGCCAATTAGCAGGGATGCCTTCTAGCGCCAATTCTTTTTCCGTCTCAATATAAATCAGCGCTTCATCGGCAAGCCAGCCATTTTGTTCTAAAAGCGAGACGGCTTCGCTTAATAAGCCTTGGCGAAACGGCGGGTCGATGAACACCACGTGGTGAGGTGTCCCTTGCTGCTTGAGAAAGGCCAGCGCATCACTATTTATCGCTCGTAAGTTGGTCGCGTTGAGCGCACCAATATTGTGTTCAAGCTGTTTGAATGCCGTCGGGTTGAGTTCAATCAGCGTTACGGATTGTGCTTGCCTTGAGGCAGCTTCAAACCCAAGGCTGCCAGAGCCTGCAAATAAATCTAAGCAGTGTGCACCAGGGATCTCCTGTGCTAACCAGTTAAAAAGAGTTTCTTTGACGCGATCCGTCGTGGGACGCAGACCTTGGGCATCATGAACAGGCAGTTTACGACCTCTCCATAAGCCACTAATAATGCGAACAAAGCCCGTTGAAGGCTTATTTTGTGATGAGTTTTGTTGGCGACGTCTTACCATAGATTTTTTGACCGCTAATAAAGTGATACTATACCCAATCTGCCAACCCGAAACGGGTTTGGTATAGCCATTGAATTTCAATAATGACAAAGTTTACCAATCTAATTGGAAAGTTTTCACTGCTTTGTCATTTTTCTTTTTCTTACGAGGGATAATCCTTCAAGAAAAGGGTCGTAGTTAGTTAGGTAGATCTAGGATATCCCCAGATGACGGAAAAAAAGAAACGTGGATTACTCTCTTGGCTCGGTTTTGGTGACGAAGAATCAAGTAAATCAACCAGCGAAACAGAACAAGTGCTTGAGCCATCTACGCTTGTCGAACCAGTTGATGCTGAGCAAGAACAAGAAACGACGGCAGTTGCTCAACCCATCGAAGAGCCACACACTGCGTTAGCAGAAGCAGAAGCAGAAGCAGAAGCAGAAGCAGAAGCAGAAGCAGAAGCAGAAGCAGAAGCAGAAGCAGAAGCAGAAGCAGAAGCAGAAGCAGAAGCAGAAGCACGAATCCAAGAGCAAGAAAAACCCAGCGAGAGTTTTTTCGCACGCTTAAAACGCAGCCTTAGCCGAACCAAAGCCAATATTGGTGCGGGTTTCTTTGGTCTGTTTAAAGGCAAGAAAATTGATGATGAGCTGTTTGAAGAGCTGGAAGAGCAACTGCTGATTGCCGATGTTGGGATGGAAACCACACTCAAAATCATCAGTAATCTAACAGAAAAAGCCTCTCGCCACGCGTTGAAAGATGGAGAGGCACTCTACGGTTTACTGAAAGACGAAATGGCCGACATTTTGGCCAAAGTAGAGCAACCGTTAGTGATCGATAGCCAAAAAACGCCCTACGTTATTTTAATGGTCGGCGTCAACGGTGTAGGCAAAACGACCACGATAGGTAAGTTGGCCAAACAGTTTCAAGCTCAAGGTAAAAAAGTGATCTTAGCGGCGGGCGATACTTTTCGTGCTGCGGCTGTTGAGCAGTTGCAGGTGTGGGGCGAGCGTAACAACGTACCAGTAATTGCGCAGCACACTGGCGCAGACAGCGCATCAGTGATTTATGATGCGATTGAGGCCGCCAAAGCACGTGGTGTGGATGTGGTGATCGCCGATACCGCTGGTCGCTTGCAAAACAAGAGCAACCTCATGGAAGAGTTGCGTAAAATTGTGCGCGTCATGAAAAAAATTGATCAATCAGCGCCGCATGAAGTGATGCTGACGTTAGATGCCGCTACTGGGCAAAACGCCATCAGCCAAGCCAAACTCTTTAGTGAAGTGGCCCCGGTGACTGGGATCACATTAACCAAGCTGGATGGCACGGCGAAAGGCGGCGTTATTTTTGCGCTGGCCGATCAGTTTGAAATTCCGATCCGCTTTATTGGGGTTGGCGAAGGGATTGACGATTTACGTCCGTTTGAAACGCAGCAATTTATTGAAGCTCTGTTTAGCCGCGAAGAGTAAGTGTGCGTGGGTGCTCAATGAGCACCTCATCATCCAATGGAGACTGGTGAGAGGAATAGCGAGTGATTAAGTTTCAACAAGTCAGCAAAGCGTATCGCGGAGGCCGTCAGGCGCTGCAAAAGGTCGACTTTCACTTACGCCGAGGAGAAATGGCGTTTTTGGGTGGGCACTCCGGAGCCGGTAAAAGTACCTTGTTGAAGTTAATCTGTGCGATTGAGCGTCCAACCGATGGGCGCATCAGCTTTAACGGTCACGATATTACGCGTATTCCCAATCAAGATATTCCCTTTTTACGCCGCAACATCGGCATTGTGTTTCAAGATCATCGCCTGCTGATGGACAGAACGGTTTACGACAATGTGGCATTGCCAATGCGCATTGAATCGATTTCAGAAAATGAAATTAAGCGTCGCGTCTCAGCCGCGCTGGATAAAACTGATCTATTAGACAAAGCACGCTGTTTACCGAGCCAACTTTCTGGGGGTGAGCAGCAACGAGTGGGTATCGCAAGAGCGGTCGTGAACCGACCTACCTTACTGCTGGCCGATGAGCCTACGGGTAACTTAGACCCAGAGCTTTCTAACCGTGTGCTTAAACTGTTTGAAGAGTTTAACCGTGCCGGAGTCTCTATTTTGCTTGCGACGCACGACATCAGCTTAGTCAACACGCGTCCTCAATATCGTCATTTAGAACTTAACCAAGGTTTTTTAAGCGAGGTAGAAGACTATGGCCGTTAAGTCGTCGAATAAAAGGAACGCGAAAGCACGTGAACCGAAACGGGCCAAAACCGATAGTTTCTTAGCCATCCACTTTAAGCAGGCCAAGGCCTCATTTTCAAGTTTATGGTCACGCCCACTCGGCAATATTTTAACGCTCGCCGTTATTTCGATGGCGCTTGCGATGCCAGCCTGTATGTACCTGCTGAGCAAAAATATCGCGTCTGTAGCCAATAATGTCACCAGCCCTGCTCAGATCAGTGTCTATCTACATGAGCGCACACCTGAAGCACGAATTATGGTGTTGAAAGATGAGCTAGAAAGTTTGGCCGATGTCGCCAGCGTGGAGTACATCTCACCGCAGCAAGGATTGGATGACCTGAGTCAATACGCCGGGTTTGAACAAGCCATTAGTTTATTGGATGATTACGCTTTACCTGGCGTGCTTATTGTTACCCCGCAGGTTGAGCAGCAAGAGCAAATCAAAGCGCTGGCGAAAAAAATACAAGCAGAACAAGACGTCACGGATGTTCGCTTGGATGAAGATTGGCTTGCTAGGTTAAACGCCATTCGAACTTTAGCGGCGATCATTGTCGCGAGTTTATCGGTATTGATGTTGGGCGCTGTATTTCTGATTGTGGGCAACACCTTGCGCTTTAACGTACAAGCCAATAAAGAAGAGATCCAAACCATGAAATTGATCGGTGCCACCGATCGCTACATTTTGCGCCCTTATCTCTATGCTGGCATGTGGTTTGGCTTGTTGGGCGCATTCGCCGCTTGGCTGTTAACCGCTTTTGTGACTATTTTATTGAACGGTGCCGTTGAAGATCTTGCCCTACTGTATGACAGCCGTTTTCGTCTTATTGGCCTAAGTTGGGATGAATCCTTACTGCTGTTGATGCTCGGTACTTTCTTAGGATGCGTAGCGGCAAAAGTATCTGCGCAGCGTCATTTAAAAGAAATTGAACCAGTTTAGTTGAATATTGTCATATGTAGGCAATAACTGTTGGCTAGCTTTAGCCACAGCACTTGTATAGGCGACTTGTTTATGCATAATAGTTTCCCCTTGCTTGAATCTTGTTCATTTTAGGTTCAAGATTGTCGGGTTAAAAACATCCATTACTCCAGATCAGAAATTGATGAGGAATTGAATGACAAACCAAACGTATCAAATGGCTCTCGTTTCACAAGACAGCTTAGACAGCTACATTCGTTCAGTGAACAGCTACCCAATGCTGAGCGCGGAAGAAGAGCGGTCACTCGCAGAGCGATTACATTACAAAGGTGAAATTGAAGCGGCGAAAGGGTTGATCTTATCGCACCTTCGATTCGTTGTTCACGTTGCTCGTGGCTATTCTGGTTATGGCCTGCCCATGGCGGATTTAGTTCAGGAAGGCAATATTGGCTTAATGAAAGCGGTGAAGCGTTTCAACCCAGAAGTTGGGGTGAGACTGGTTTCCTTTGCTGTGCACTGGATCAAAGCTGAAATTCACGAATACGTGTTACGCAACTGGCGCATTGTAAAAATAGCGACCACGAAAGCGCAACGTAAGCTATTCTTCAACCTACGCAAATCGAAAAAGCGTTTAGGCTGGTTTAATAGCGGTGAAGTGGAAGCGGTTGCCCGTGAGTTGGGCGTTGACCCGGCTGAAGTGCGAGAAATGGAATCACGCTTAGCCGCGCAAGATGCCACCTTTGAAATGTCGGCGGAAGACGATGATTCGAGCTCTTCTTACACGGCACCTGTGCTTTATCTCGAAGATAAGCATTCAGATCTTGCGGATAACATTGAAGCGGCGAATTGGGAGCATCACACCAACAATCGTTTAAGCTTGGCGTTGGCTAGCTTAGATGAACGCAGTAAACATATTGTGCGCTCTCGTTGGTTGGATGATCAAAAAGCTACGCTACAAGAGTTAGCGGAAGAGTATGGTGTCTCAGCTGAGCGTATTCGTCAGCTAGAAAAAAATGCAATGAAGAAGCTAAAGGATGCTGTCGGCGAGTTCTAATCACTGACTCATTGTGAAGCGCATTAAAAACCGAGATCTTACGATCTCGGTTTTTTTATTTTTGATCACTTTAAGTGATCAAATTTTCAGCGCGCTGATTGTGGATAACTCTGTGACAAAATTATTCGTGAGCTGTCATCAAGTCGGTTAAATCAAGGCTTGAACACCGTTTTATATTTGGGGATATGTATTGTGTTACACACAGAAAAGTAAGGATCATCACTACATGTTGTGGATCTATTTCTCATTTACTACTTTATCAACGCAATCCACAAGATTATCCACAAACGGCGAAAAAGTGATCAGTGGTGGATAACCTTATAAAGGCCGTGTACTTGATTGCCTTGGGATAGGTTACAATCAAACGCTAAAAATAAAACCAATCAGAGGAAGCGATGGATCAGTTTCAACATATCAATGCTCAAGCAGCACAAGCTTTAATGGAACAACATGATGCGCAATTAGTGGATATTCGTGATGCGCAATCTTTTGCGGTTGCACATGCAAATGGCGCATTCCACTTAACCAACGACAGCATGGTTTCATTTATGGAAAAAAGCGAATTTGACCAACCCATTTTAGTGATGTGTTATCACGGTATTAGCAGCCAAGGTGCTGCACAGTATCTGATTAACCAAGGTTTTGAACAGGTGTATAGTGTGGATGGTGGATTCGAAGCTTGGCATCGTGCAGGCTTGCCCGTAACCAGCAATTAGGATGACTTATGTTAAGACTGATCACGCTCAATAACCCAAGAATGGCGCAAGCCTTTATTGATTACATGGCCTCTCGTGAAATTGAGATTCAAATGATGCCGGAAGGGAGTGGTCAATTTGCGTTATGGTTACTTGATGAGCAACATCAGATTGAAGCCGAAGCGGAACTCAACCATTTTCTGCACAATCCAAATGACAGAAAGTATCAAGCCGCTTCATGGGATGTGGCTGAAAGCCGCAAAAGTCACTTTCAATATCGTTCACCGAGCATGTTGGCGATGCTCAAAGCCAAAGCTGGGCCTTTAACACTGGGCGTGATGATGGCATGCGCCATTATCTTTGCATTGCAGCAGTTTGGGCTAGCCAATCAAGTATTTTCTGCATTACATTTTCCTGCTTTGGCTGGGCAGCAATGGCAGATTTGGCGCTGGTTTAGTCATGCTTTACTTCATTTCTCTGTGCTACACATCGTCTTTAACTTGTTATGGTGGTGGCAGTTGGGGGGCGATGTTGAAAAACGGCTTGGCTCATTCAAACTTGGACAGCTATTTTTAGTGTCAGCATTGTTGTCCGGTGCGGCTCAGTACTGGGTTGAAGGAGCCAATTTTGGTGGTTTATCGGGTGTGGTCTATGCGTTGGTCGGTTATCTATGGATGCTTGGTTGGAAAGCCCCTCATCTTGGCTTGCAAATGCCCAAACCGGTGATCGGTTTTATGCTGGTGTGGTTAGTGCTCGGGTTTGTGCAACCCTTTATGGCGATTGCCAACAGCGCGCATTTAGCGGGTCTATTTGCAGGAATCGCCTTTGGATTAAATGACGCCAGCCGTCATCGAACTCGTTAAGCAAAACATCAATAGAGCGGCAATCGCTGCTCTATTGATAGATGTATTTAGTAAACAGTAGGTCAGCAATAATGGTTCGGCCTATTTCAGGCAGTAACACCGCGTTGAGCTCTGTGACCAACGTTTTTCTTAAATCTTCCCGACCTGCGAGTGATTTTATCGTCTCTTCGGTCTGTTTACCGAGTAGCTCGACGATGGCATCACGAATCAGTGGTTGATGCCGTTCAACGGCGGGTAAATCGGCGTCGCTGGATACCATCACGTCGATACGAACTTGGATGTAACCTAACTTATTTCCTTTGGTGAAAAAGTTGGTGGTGAGATCCGGCTCTAAGGTAAAGTACGCCAGCCTAGGCGCTTTTTCATCTTGTGCATAACTTGGTAACGCACAAAACAAGCTTAGGGCGATAATTATTTGGGCTACATAACGTTTAAGCATATTTCTATCTTTTCTTTAGTTGGTTCACGATACTCGAATCGCTTGAGTCTTGTTACAATAGAGCATCGGATTGTAATCAAAATGCTTATCTCGTTGTTTGGAATATACCGCAGTTGTCGCTTCCCGTTTTTACAAGCGGGTTTTTAACCTCCAACCGAGGGATTCTGTGAGTGAGCGCTTTTTATGGTTGTGTTAACCAAAAATGGACCTTTATTGTATGTTGATAAAGCCACTAATTGAATACTAGTATGAATCAATCAATTTCGCTCTATCTGTCTGCTTTGCGAGAAGTAATTTGGCAACAACCTGACGTTTTTTCTTTTCCTGATCAGGTTTCTCAGTCTTGGCTTTTAGAGCAAGGATCATTATCTCGCGTGTTAGAGGCGCAGTGTCAGCAACTGAGCGTTGAACTACTGCACAATAAGCTCGTTGAGGCAGAAAAATTACAGGGCGATGAGATGGCTCTGTTATCTGATGAAGCCTGTTTGTTACGTCAGGTTGTGCTGCGTGGTGATCAACAGCCATGGGTTTTAGGCCGTACTTTAATTCCTCAATCTTCGATGCTGGGTCAGCAATATGACTTAGCGCGCCAAGGTGATATCCCGCTTGGGTTAACGGTTTTTCGTGCTGAGCACGTTAAGCGTGACGCACTACAAGTGGGCTGGGCAATGATGGAAGAGGGGCCGTTGCTTGCACGCCGTTCACGATTATGGATGAATAATAAACCGATGTTAGTTGCGGAGCTGTTTTTACCCTTTTCACCGATTTACTCTAAGGAGAGAGTGTCATGACTTTGGTTAAGGCGCGTGCTTATTGGCAACTGATGCGCATGGACCGGCCAATTGGTTCTTTGCTATTGTTGTGGCCAACCTTATGGGCATTGATTTTAGCCGCGCAAGGTTTCCCCGATCCTAAAGTATTATTGGTATTCGTGTTGGGGGTGTTGTTGATGCGCTCAGCGGGTTGCGTGATCAACGATTTTGCCGATCGCAGAGTCGATGGACATGTTAAACGAACCAAACAGCGGCCTTTGCCTGCCGGGAGTGTGACAACCAAAGAGGCGATTGCACTGTTTTTAACGCTAGGTATCACTTCTTTCCTGCTGGTTTTGACCATGAATCCACTCACGGTTCAGCTCTCCTTTGTTGGTATCGCATTAGCGTTTGTTTATCCGTTCATGAAACGTTATACACACCTTCCGCAGTTGGTATTAGGGCTGGCCTTTAGTTGGTCTATTCCGATGGCATGGGCGGCGCAAGCCAACGAATTGCCAGCGGTGATGTGGGGGCTATTTTTGATCAATGCGTTGTGGACTGTGGCGTATGATACGCAGTATGCGATGGTTGATCGTGATGACGATATCAATATCGGAGTCAAATCGACCGCTATTTTATTTGGTCGTTTTGATAAAATCATCATCGGCATTTTACAGTTATTGGTACTGGCGTTGATGATCGCACTTGGTGGCTATTATCAGTTAGGGGCGAGTTTTTATTGGTCAGTATTGGCTGCAGCGGCTCTGTTTGTTTATCAGCAGCGTTTAATTCGTCATCGTGATCGTGATTTATGCTTCCACGCTTTTCTCAATAACAATCACGTTGGCATGGTGTTAACGTTGGGCCTGCTTTTTGCGTTTTGGTAAGTAGTTCACTAGTTTTTGTAAGTACTTCACGAATAAAGTAAAGGCATCCATTGGGATGCCTTTACTGTTTCTTACGACCGATTAGTTCGCTTGGCAGAGACTTTCTTGAATGGTTAAGCGAATTTCAGGATAGAGCATCGAGTAAAGTAGGCGTGCTAGCTGAACGGTTGGTTCTAAATGGCAATTGCCATCAACATCCAAATAGCCCTGCTCTTTGAGCGTGACAAACATGGCGGAGAATACCCCTTTATCAAAAAACTCAGGGGCATTGATGCCATGCAAACGGCCAAGACGTTGTGCAATTTCTTGGCTTTTTTGCTCTAAATCAGATTTGCCCACTTCAGGGTTGGCAACCAATAGATTGAGAGCAATCGCGTAGCGTTGTAGGGTTTCTGAAATGGTACGACCGAGCAGCATCAACACTTGTGTTTTGGCTTGATTAATAGCCACGACACCCTCTTCTAGCGTTACTAATTGTTGACGTTGCAGTTCGTTAACGTAAGCGTTGACTACATCTGCGAGTTCATCTTGCGCAAAGCTTAAAAACAGCTCCTGCTTTAAGAAGGGATAAATCAGTGCCACATTGGCGGTTATCTGCTCTAGTGATAGCGTTTGCTGGCGGATCAACATCTGCGCAATCAGTGAGGGAATGGCAAACAGATGAATGATGTTATTGCGATAGTAGGTCATCAAAATCGACTGATTGCGGTCAAGAGAAATAATCTCACCCATGGTATCGGATTCAATTACAAACTTGTCGAGCGACTGTGCATGGTTAACCAGTTCTTCCGCACTGGCTTTAGGCACAGTGCAGGTTGCTGAGTAGCGCACGTTATTTAGTAGCGATAAATAGCAGTCGATTTGCTTAACCAAATTGTCACGAGCCAGTGCGCTTTGGCGTGAAGCAAGTAACGCGGTGGCACACAAAGTTAAGGCATTGGCCGCCGCCGCATCGTTAATGTGCGTCATCATCTTGGTGGCCAGTTGGTTAACAATAGGGTTGATCCACTGCGGCTTGGTGCTGCCCATAGGGTCAATATCTTGCGTCCATTCTGGCACTTGCTCGTTGAGGTATTGGTTCAACGGGATCGGTTCGCCAAAATTGACATAGCCTTGGCCAAAATTACGCAGCTTGCGAATCGTGCGCAGCACTAAACCCGCATTTTCTTTCTCTTTACTTTTGCCGCGTAGCTCTTTGGCGTAAGTGCTTACTTCCATCACGTGTTCATAACCGATATAAACCGGCACGAGGGTCACCGGGCGGTTAAGGCCGCGCAACATGGCTTGGATGGTCATCGCCAGCATGCCTGTTTTCGCTGGCAGTAAACGGCCAGTGCGTGAACGGCCACCTTCGCTGAAATATTCAACTGAATAGCCTTTGGCAAATAGCTCGGCTAGATATTCGCGGAAAATGGTCGAATAGAGCTTATTACCTTTAAAGCTGCGACGAATGAAGAATGCGCCGCCACGGCGGAAAATCGGACCTGCTGGGAAAAAGTTCAAGTTGATTCCGGCAGCAATATGCGGTGGCACCATACCTTCGCGATACAGCACATAAGAAAGTAAGAGATAATCCATATGGCTGCGGTGGCAAGGGACATAGACAATCTCGTGTCCATCTTGCGCAAGGCGACGCACGGTGGCGGCATTATTTATATTAAGCCCTTGGTAAATTCGGTTCCATAACCAGCCCAGTATGCGCTCTCCTTTCTTGATTAAGGAGTAAGAGAAATCAGCGGCAATCTCATCCATGATGTCATGCGCTTCTTTGCGCGCTTTTTCGAGGGAGATATTGTTGGCTTTCGCTTGATCTTCAATCGCTTTTTCAATCGCTTGTGATTTAATTAGGCGGTTAAACAGCGCTTGGCGATTGGGCAAATTTGGCCCAGAAGCCGCCAGCTTTTGGCGAGAGAAATGAATACGAGCCACTCGTGCCAATTTATGCGCGATAGATTCGTCGGTGCCGTGTGAATCAGCCATATAGCGCAGTGAAACGACGGGGCTAAAGCGCACCATACAATCGCGTCCAGCAAAAATTACCGCGAGTGCTTTTTGTGGGCCATTTAAGGCTTGGAGATAGGGTTTCTCTTGCCCTTCTTTACCTGGTTTACGTCCCCAAAGCACCGTCGCTGGGATCATTTGAACGTCCAATTCCGTATCAAACTTATGTAGCTCAAGCAGTTCAGAAAAAAGAGCGATAGAGTCACTAGGAACGTGCTGATCATTGCGCATCAAGGTTGGGCGCGCCGAGATGAAAACATAACGGGTAAAACTTTTGCCGTTTAGCTCAAGCGGTTGCAGCGGGTCAGGTAAACCCAGTTCTTTGGCGTGAGTTTGCAAGGTGAGCAAATCAACACTTGAGCGAAAAGGTAAGGCGTAAACAATCGGCTTGTGAATATCAATGCCGTGGTCTTCTATTGGATTAGAAGGGATCGCCGTGCCTTTGACCAACGCAGACAAAGGTAATTTTAGTAGTGAACGAGATAATGAGTGTCCAGAAGACATAAAGGTCGTCGCCTCAAGAATATTTCAATATGCTTAAGCGCATGTCCATTTCCCTGTGAGTTGATACTCAGAGAAATCGATATGCGCCGAAGCGGCTAGCTATTTTTGAGCCGCAAGGATACCAGAAACTGGTCAAACCTTTTAATCATTATTGTTTAGTAAAACAGCATCACTTGCGAGCGCGGTGAGTGAATCGGTGAGGTATTTATCGGTCGATTGCGGCATTTTTTGTAAATAGCCAAAAAATAAGCGTCCGCTCTTCCATTTATTCGATTACTGGATATACTCACAGTTAACTGTATAAACAGACAGGTGAGATATGAAGCCGTTAACGCCCCGCCAGCAACAAGTATTTGATCTTATCCGCAGTAAGATCGACGAAACCGGAATGCCACCGACTCGCGCTGAAATCGCACGCGAGCTGGGTTTTCGTTCCGCCAATGCCGCAGAAGAGCATTTAAAAGCACTGGCTCGTAAACAAGCGATTGAAATTATTCCGGGTGCCTCTCGTGGGTTGCGTATCTTACTTGAAGCTGCCAATGAGCCAGAAGATCTTGGCCTGCCTTTAATTGGTCGAGTCGCGGCGGGAGAGCCTATTTTGGCGCAAGAGCATGTCGAAGCGCATTACCAAGTGGATCCCAATATGTTTCGCCCTCAAGCGGATTTCTTACTGCGTGTGCAAGGCGAAAGTATGAAAGATATTGGCATTATGGACGGTGACTTACTCGCAGTGCACAAAACACAAGATGTGCGTAATGGGCAAGTGGTGGTGGCGCGTGTTGAAGATGATGTGACGGTAAAACGTCTAGAACGTAAAGGCTCTACCGTGTTATTGCACGCAGAGAATGAAGCGTTCTCACCGATTGAAGTGGATCTTAAATCTCAGCAGCTCACCATTGAAGGTGTGGCCGTCGGCATTATTCGCAATACCGATTGGATGTGATTTATTATTGAGATCTATTCTCAATAACTTGTTATTCTAACTGATATTCATTATCATCTTCTTTGTTGTTACATCGAGTTGCGACATAAGGAAGATGGTAATGCCTACCGATAAACATTCACTAACCCCACGTCATCATATTCCAACCAATTTAGTTCAACCGTTGTGGTTTCGTAGCCGCGAAAGTTTGGTTGATAACGGGTTAGTGTATGATCCGATCGCTGCAAAAGCCTGCCAGAGCTGTCACTTAGCCCCCGAATGTTTAAGCGGTGATATCGATCAAAAACAATTGCTGCATGCGACCTTAACGCAATTGTGCGATCAACAAGTGCGCGCGTTTATTGAGCGTAACCCTGATGGATGGATCATTAATGTCGGTGCTGGGTTAGATACCCGCTTTTATCGGGTAGACAACGGGCGTTGCCATTGGATAGAACTCGATATCACCGAAAACCTGCTGTGGCGGCAGAAATTGTTTCATCGCAGTGAGCGTTATCAACATGTGTGTGGTAGTGTCGATGATCTTCAGTGGTTGGATGCATTGCCTATTGCGGAATCCTCAGCCGTTTTAATCGTTTGTGAGCATGCGTTATTAGATTGTACGGCGCAGCAACTCACCTATTTTATCCGCGCATTGGGTTTGCATTTTTCTAATGCGGCGGCTTGTTTAATGCTGGCTGGAGACAAAACTGCTTCCGCTTTAGGTCAGAAAATGGGCTCAGGCCATTACGGACATGGTTTTGCTAATCCAACCGAAGCGGTACTCAATGTCTTGCCTTGGGCTTCGTCGGCAAAAACGTTTTCACCGCTCGATCAACATTGTGGCCGCTGGAAATTATGGCAACGTTGGTTAAGTAAGGTGATGGTTTACAAGCTGCGCTTAACACCCGTTTTAGTTTATGTCCGTTGGTGAGTAACCGCTAGCCGTCCTCCTATCACTCCGCTACACTTTGCTCTCACCCATGAGAGGTCAACGTGTTGCAATCTATTTTACAAACGTTATCGAACCGTTCCGTACATCGACAAGTGTTGCTACTGGCGATACCTATGGTGCTGTCCAATATTACCGTACCGCTGTTAGGTTTAGTTGATGCGGCGGTGATCGGTCATCTGGAACACGCTTGGTATTTAGGTGGTGTGGCACTTGGCGGTACGGTAGTCAGTGTCACTTTCTGGTTACTCGGCTTTTTAAGAATGTCGACCACAGGCCTTGCGGCGCAAGCATACGGTGAACAATCGTCACAAAAACTGGCGTTAGTCTTGTTGCAAGGGCTCTTGATGGCACTGGCATTTGCGTTGTTGTTTTTGATTCTGCATCGATGGATTGGCGATGCGATTTTTTCAGCCAGCAGTGCCAGTGAGCAAGTAAAGCAATATGGGTTGCAGTATTTTGTGATTCGAGCGTGGAGTGCGCCCGCCGCATTGGCCAACTTTGTACTGCTCGGCTGGCTGTTAGCCACGCAAAATGCCAAAGCGCCAATGTGGATGGTAATCATCACTAACTTAACCAACATCGCGTTGGACATTCTGTTTGTGTTGGGTTTCGGCTGGAAAGTGGAAGGTGCTGCGCTGGCGTCGGTTATCGCTGATTATGCGGGCATGAGCTTTGGTTTACTGTGTGTTTGGCGCTATTGGTTGCGGCATCAACTCCCTTCGCCACTGCAGCTAGGTGTTTTAGTGACACAAGGTCTTAGCCGCTTTGTGAAATTGAATCGCGATATTTTCCTGCGTTCACTCTGTTTGCAGGCGGCGTTTAGCTTTATGACCTTTCAAGGGGCGGCCTTTGGTGATCAAACCGTGGCGGCTAACGCTGTCTTAATGAGTTTTTTGATGATGATCTCCTATGGCATGGATGGTTTTGCTTATGCGATGGAGGCCATGGTTGGCAAAGCGATTGGTGCAAAAAGTGAGACGCAGCTCAAAAGTGCTCTGATCGGCAGTTTTTTCTGGAGTGCGCTAATCTGTTTAGCGTTAACGGTGATGTTTGCGGTGTGGGGATCGGCGTTGATCACGCTGATCACTGACATTAACGCAGTTCAGCAAGCGGCTAACCGTTATCTACCGTGGCTGGTGGCGATGCCGTTAACCGCGATGTGGTGTTTTTTATTGGATGGTATTTTTATCGGCGCGACCAAAGGTAAAGAGATGCGCAACAGCATGTTTGTCGCGATGTGCAGTTTTTTCAGCGTTTTCTATCTGGCTCAGTCTTTGGGTAATCACGCCCTGTGGATGGCGATGATCAGCTTTATGGCGATGCGCGGCATCAGTTTAGGTGTGGTCTTTATCTCACAATGGCGACGCGGTGTTTTTCTCACTTGATCACCGAATCTATCCCTAAGCACCTCACTCACTAGGTTACCAAAAAGAAAGCCGCACTCGTTAGCGGCTTTCATTCCATTGGCAGGCAGAATTAGGTCGATGATTAGAACAATCGATTCAGGCCATTTAACGCCGCCACGCGGTAGGCTTCGGCCATGGTTGGATAATTGAAGGTGGTATTGACGAAATATTCGAGGGTATTGGCTTCGCCTTTTTGCTCCATAATTGCCTGTCCGATATGGATGATTTCAGCCGCGCGTTCTCCAAACACATGAATACCTAAAATTTCTTTTGTCTCTCGGTGAAACAAAATTTTCAAGCTGCCGATATCTTTGCCAGAAATTTGTGCTCGTGCGAGGTGTTTAAACGAAGAGCGGCCAACTTCATACGGAATTTTGGCCGCGGTGAGTTCTTGCTCTGTTTTGCCCACTGAACTGATTTCAGGAATGGTGTAAATCCCAGTTGGAATGTCATCAATTAAGTGCCCTTGCGCTTGACCATGAGCAATCGCTTGAGCGACAAATCGACCTTGATCATAGGCTGCGCTCGCAAGGCTTGGGTAGCCAATTACATCACCGACTGCGTAGATGTGCTCCACCGAGGTTTGATAGTTACGATTGACGGCCAGTTGGCCACGTGAGTCGGCATTCAGGCCCACCGCTTTGAGGTTCAATTTGTCAGTGTTGCCCGTGCGTCCATTGGCATACAAGATACAGTCGGCTTTCATTTTTTTGCCCGATTGCAAATGAACGATCACACCATCGTCAGTGCCTTCAATCTTTTCATGGGTTTCATCATTACGAATCACAATTCCGCTGTTCCAAAAATGGTACGAGAGTGCATCAGACGTTTCGTTATCCAGAAACGACAGCAAGCGGTCGCGGGTATTGATGAGGTCGGTTTTGACGCCTAATCCGCGGAAAATCGAAGCGTATTCGCAACCAATGACGCCTGCGCCATAAATGATGATGTGGCGAGGATCGTGTTTAAGCGAGAGAATCGAATCGCTGTCATAAACTCGTTCATGAGTAAAATCAACATCATCAGGTTGATAAGGGCGTGAGCCAGTCGCAATCACAAATTTGTCGGCGCTGTATTTTTCGATGCTGCCGTCAGCGTGCGTAACCGCCACGGTGTTTTTGTGGGTAAACTTAGCGTTACCAAAAATCAGCGTACACTGATTGCGATCGTAAAAGCCTTGGCGCAAGCGCGTCTGTTTATCAATCACAGATTTAGCATGGCCTAAAATATCAGAAAAAGTGAGATGAATACTGGTGTTGTTTTTACAAAATAGAGGGTTACTGTTGAATTCGATGATGCGGCTGACCGCATGGCGTAACGCCTTGGAGGGAATGGTGCCCCAATGGGTACAACCTCCGCCAACACTACACTCTTTTTCGATAATGGCGACATTAAACCCCGCTTTAGTCAAACCCATTGCGGCGCCTTCTCCGCCCGGGCCGCTACCAATTACGATGACATCGAAGTGGTTTTGGTTCGCCATACTCTATTCCTTGTTGTATTTGTTTAACATTGCTGTAGCGAGATTTTAACTGATCCATCAGTGCGGTAAACGATGTTGCCATCAGAGAGTGGAGAGGATCACGCTCGAGAGGTGAAAATGCCACTTTATGCTATTGCTTTGCCCATCTTACTGTGGCGAGTGATTGAAATTAGGTTAGGTGACTGTTTAATTGGTCACTTTGTCCAAAGAGGCGATGTTGTGGCTTAGACAACGTGCTCAATCACGTTATAGTATGGCTCAGATAGTAAAAGAGAAGCGACTTAATATGAAATCGATGGGAATTCGCGCATTACAAAAAGAAAAAACACGTCGTTCATTGATTGATGCAGCATTTAGCCAATTAAGTGCCGATCGGAGTTTTTCTAACTTAAGTTTACGAGAAGTGGCCCGCGAGGCGGGGATTGCGCCCACCTCATTCTATCGACATTTTAAAGATATGGATGAGTTGGGTTTAACCATGGTTGACGAAGGCGGTTTACTGCTGCGCCAATTGATGCGCCAAGCACGGCAGCGCATTGTCAAAGAGGGCAGTGTGATTCGCACGTCGGTTGAAACCTTCATGGAATTTATTGAAAGTAGCCCCAATGTGTTTCGCCTATTACTGCGAGAACGTTCGGGCACTTCTTGCGAGTTTCGTGCTGCGGTAGTGCGAGAAATACAGCACTTTTCCGCAGAGCTCACCGAGTATTTGATGACGACAGGCATGGGCCGTGACGAGGCATTAACTCAGGCCGAAGCTTCCGTTATTTTGGTGTTCAGCTCCGGCGCTGAAGCTTTAGATTTAGATCGACGTGAGCGAGATGAGCTTGCTGAACGTTTGATCATGCAGTTGCGAATGCTAGCCAAAGGGGCATTTTGGTATCGCAAAGAACGTGAACGTAATCGGCTCAAAGGGGGGATAGAGTAATGTCGAATGAAAACAACACAACCCATCGTGGTTCGGAAAGAAAAACACTTGTGCTAGCGCTCATCGCAGGTATGTGCGGCGATGCTTTGTTGTCTTGGGTAACCATTAGCCAAGTTCCGTTCTCCATTTTCCCATTGATTGCATTAGTGCTTTCTGTGCAGGCGTTGTATCAAGAATATTTGCGCCATCCGGTGGCGGAAGATCTTCCATTGGTAGCGCTTGCCTGTTTCTTTGTCGGTGCTTTTGGTCATTCGGCATTTATCAAAGCACAATATCCAGATTCTGGTTCTAACTTTTTCGCCATTCTCGTACTGCTGTTGTTGCTACTCTGGGTTGGAAGAAAATTGGGTTTTCTTGGTCGCCATCGCACCGACTAAGTCATCAATGACTAGGTAGATATAGCGTGCGATGTGACCGTCTCCAAGCCTATCAAAGACATATCACAGGGATGTGGACGCCGTTTTCTTGTCGTAGCGTCATGCATCCCGCTGCCACGTAATCGTTGTAAGTGGCGATAGCCGTTATCGGTGCGTTTTTAAATACGATGCGAAATTGCTTTGAACGTTATTCGGTAAATGTAATTATTGCCAGTTAGCTGGAATTCTTTGTGCACACTAGGGCTCCAAGAATCATCACCACCCACGCCCATGTGCTGATGGTCCAGGCGCACATAAATGGTTTTTTCTGCCATTAAATCACAGGTGTGTTTTGCTTTTGCCAGCGTCTGTTGAGCATATTGACTGACACTAAATTGGAAATCGCCAGATATCGCCAGTTCGTTCACTTGCAGCCATTGAGTACCACAACGTAAGCCACTGTCGGTTGGGAAAATGTACGGAGTGTGCATCTCTTCTAGCGTTTGCGTGTGCAAGCCAAAACGTGCTGCAGATAGGCGGTCTGGGTAGTTCTCAAACGGACCTAAACCTTGCCAAGTGATTGGTGTACTCTGCTCATGCAATGGCAATTGCAACTCCAAGCCGATACGTGGCATGGGTGGTAGATCATCGGCAAGTGTCACATCAACGGTCAGCTGCATTTCGCCACTGTTTTTCAGCGTATGCGTCCAAGTGGTGATGGCTTGCACGGCACCGTTGAATTGGTAAGCGAAAGTTGATGTTACTTGCACGGCATGCGCCAACATGTCGCTATGGCAACTGACACATTCGCGTTTCCATTGGCCAATACCAGCCATATCCCAACGACATACCCAAGCGTTTGGATCTACGTTATCCACTTCACTCACACCAATATCGTTATCCAGTGGCGCACGGAAGAAGTTATCTTGCGGTGCCGCCAGCATTTGCGCTTTGCCATCGACTTGCCAATCAATCATCAAGCCTGTTTGACTATCCCAGCACCATTGATGCTTCTCATCTAGGCTGGTGACTACGATCATGCCTTTTTGCTGGCTTATCGCTGGGGCTGGTTGCGTTTCCAATTTAGGCATGGCGAGACCTGAGGTATTGCGTAGCGCAAATTGCTCAGAAGCGCTCACATGTCCCGCGGGTGCCCAAAGTGTTTCAGCCACTAAGGTGATGTCAGTATTCAAGTGGTATCGCGCTTCTGCTTTAGGTGTAAATTCAAAAGCAATCTCTACGGTTGCTTGGCTATCGGCTTTGATGTTCAGCACCACTGAGCCAGATTGAATCAATTTGCCATCTTCCAAAAGTGACCAGTTCAATTGCTCGTTGTCCGTTGCACGAAATAGGTTTTCGTTAGTTACTAATAGATGACAGAATCCTTTCACTTGTTCTTGCAGCGACACGCGAATCATACGCTGGCAGTATTTGGCTTCTTCCAATGTTGGATGCACAGTGCGATCTGGGAAGATCAACCCGTTGATGCAGAACTGGCGGTCATTGATTTTATCGCCAAAATCGCCACCGTAAGCCCAGAAGTGTTGGCCGTTCTCATCCCATTGGCTCAAGCCTTGGTCTACCCAATCCCAGATAAAGCCGCCTTGAAGGCGAGGAAACTCGCGGAATGCATCCCAATATTCATTAAAACTCCCCAAACTGTTACCCATTGCGTGGGCGTATTCACATAAGATCAGTGGGCGAGTTTCGTTGGGTAGAGAAATCCATTTTTTGATTGGCCATTTTGGCACTGCTTCATCTGCAATCGTTGTATTCACACGGGCGTACATAGGCGCAATGATGTCGGTTGCAGCGGTATTGGCACCGCCACCTTCATATTGAACAGGGCGCGACGGATCGTAGTTTTTCGACCAAGCGTACATCGCATTGTGGTTGCTGCCGTGGCCAGACTCGTTACCCAAAGACCAGATGATGATAGAAGGATGGTTTTTATCGCGCATCACCATTTGGGTGTAGCGGCTCATGTATGCGTGCGTCCATTGTGGATTGCTCGAAAGGCGATTCATCGGCTGCATGCCATGGGTTTCGATGTTCGCTTCATCGCACACGTACAAGCCGTATTGGTCACACAGTTCGTACCAACGAGGGTGATTTGGGTAGTGCGCTGTACGTACCGCGTTGAAATTGTATTGCTTCATCAAACAGATGTCGCGGATCATGTCTTCTTCTGTCATCACATGCCCAAGCTCTGGATGATGCTCATGACGGTTAACGCCACGGATCAGCAAAGGCCTGCCGTTGAGTTTCAACTGACCATCAGTGATTTCCACTTTGCGAAAGCCCACATGATAGGCTTCACTCTCTAGATGCATGCCGTTTTCATCTAATAGGGAAATGACTAGGCGGTATAGATTGGGGGTTTCTGCGCTCCATTTGTTTGGCTCACGCACATGCAATGTTTGAAATACTACGTCATCGTATGTGCCCCGCTCGTCAATACGGCGGTTGTGCGGTCGATCAATTCGCGGCTCAGTCACTGCGCATTCACCATCAAAGAGCTGCACTTGCACTTGGTAACAATCTGGCGCTGAAATGTGCGTCACGATTGATAGTGAACCATCGCGATAACACGCATCCAAATCTGGCGTGACGAATACATCTTCAATGCAGTATTGCGGTTTAGAAAGCAAAGTTACGTCGCGGAAAATACCACTTAGCCACCACATGTCTTGGTCTTCTAGGTAGCTGCCATCACACCAACGCATCACCATCACGGCAAGTGTATTCTCGCCAGCCACTAGGTAGGGCGATAAGTCGAATTCGGAAGGCAAGCGGCTATCTTGGCTGTATCCCACCCAAGTGCCGTTGCACCATAGGTGGAATGCTGAGTTCACACCATCGAAGATGATGCGCTGGGTATTGGCAAGATCGGCTTCTGAGCGGGAAATCGTAGTGCGGTAACAACCTGTCGGGTTTTCAGCGGGCACGAATGGAGGGTTTACTTCAAACGGGTATTTTACGTTGGTGTAAATTGGTTTGTCGTAGCCTTGTAGCTGCCAGTTGGAAGGGACCGTTATTTCATCCCAGTTCGTGTCATTGAATTTGGTTTGAATAAACTCGCCTTCGACTTGTTCTGGCGAGTCGAACACTTTGAATTTCCATTGGCCATTCAGCGATTGACGTTGGGCGTAAACGCCGTCACGGGCATGGTCAATATCTCGGTAACTGGAAAGTGGGCTATGTGCTTTTAAGCAGTGAATATTCACTGATTGCGGGGTTTCCCAGTCACGTCGTTGGAGAATATCTGAAAATGCCTTCATGGTTTTCCTACTTGATTTTTTGTTTCTAACCGTGTTGAGCTACGGTAGTGAATACCGTAATGGATGACTTTTTTGTTCTGGTAATCGATGCTAACGCGGCAAAAAAACAGTGCCATACATAGAGTAGCTAATCGTTTTATTTTTTGAGTCCTAACTTGCTACTCAGTGTAAATAAAATGTGGAAACGTTTCCATGATGGGATTTACATTTTCATAGTAATAACGGATTTATTCTTCTTTCGTGTGATCATCCTCTCTGGAATATGCTTTTAAGCAATTTTAACGGCGAGTGATGAACTTTCCTTGGTGAGATTGGCTTCGGGTCTGACGTTTATATCGAAATCAATCTGTAAACGTTCCCATGCATTTAGTTTGGCTCACCGATTATTTTGCTCGATTCACTGTGATGCGATGTAATTTCCTGCTTCAAAGTCAGACAAAATGACAGATAACCATTGATTGAATTAACCGGTGGGCAGGCTCTACTGATTGTCGAATTGGGTGAGTATGCAGAGATTTTGCACTGGGGGCAGAAGGTAAGCGGTGATCTCAACGGTTATCGTATGGGCTCTGCATCGCCCTGTGCTATAGCCCGCCCTGATTAAACCGTTAGTCAGAGCGAGCAGCATAATAGGTAATGTTGTCAGTACGAATGCGTGAAAGCCGATTAAATCGAAATTTAAATATTGATTGAAAGTCTTATTTAATCTTCTCCAGCATCACACCTGCTTCCATGTGGTGGGTAAATCGAACCTTTAATCCGTCAAAGTCTATAGAGTTATATTTTTTGAGCTTAAGTTTATGATTTTTATTTATTTTTGTAATCATGTTGTCCGGTAAAGTCCAAAGCCGTACAATAGAAACTCGACGTTTGCCGTACCCCACGCCGTACCCAGAGCCGTACCCAGAAATGCAGAGGTTTTCCAACGATGACGAAACGAATCAGTACCAATGCAACGTTGCAAGCATTGAAGCCACAGGATAAGGAATACTCGATCCCCGATAAGAAAGTCGAAGGATTGAACATTCGAGTTCGTCCAACTGGCACAATGACTTGGATCTTTCGTTTTCAAGTAGGGAAGAAACACGAAAAAATCTCTATGGGTCGATACATTAAGATCAAACCAGAGCGCGGGATGACATTGGATCAGGCGCGAAAGGAAGCGGGTCGTTATCGTAGTTGGTTGGAGAATGGTAAGAACCCAAAAGTTGAGTTGGATATCGAGAAACGAGCGCAAGATGAGGCGAAGACCTTTGACGATGCGTTTATTAGCTTCGATGAAAAACGTCTTTCAAAACAGCTTCGTGGTGACCAGTCGAGGACCATTTACTATCGAGATATCAAGCCGATTCTCGGTGGCATCAAATTAGCTGATTTGAGCATATATGACCTAAACCGGGTCTTTGATGCGAAGGTCGATAAAGACGGTAAGCGTATGGCGGGGGCTATCGGGGTTTGTCATAAAATCATCAATCAAGTGATTAACCATGCCCTAGCACTAAATATGCTTGATACTCATCCTGCACCACAGTTGAAAGCAAAAGATGTTGGCGGCGGCTCTAAAGTGACAAAACGTAATTTAAGCTTTTCAGAGTTAAAGATTCTGTTAACGAGTATGCCGTCATGGCGTACAGATCCCTCGAACATCCGTTTAATGCAGTTCTTACTTGGTTGTGGACAGCGTATTAGTGCCGTACTGGAAATGCGTTGGAGTGAGTTAGATTTTGATGAGGGAATTTGGCTATTACCAGCCAGCTCAGAAGAGCGGCACACTAAAAGCCAAGACGCACGTAAAGTGCCTTTAAGTGGTTACTTGCTTGCACTTCTAAACGAGCAGCGTGACAGTGTGCCAAGTAAGTGGAAGTTGGTATGGCCCCAACTAATGGTCGATAGAGTGCAAGAACCTGCGGCTGTACGGGCATTGATCAAACGTAATCTACCTAGCGACTTTGAGCGCTTTTCACCTCATGACTTGCGCCGTACCTTTATCAGTCGTTGTAGTGAAATGGGGTTAGATATCGTAGCGATTGAAAAGACAGTCGGCCACCAGCTGCCAGGTATGCTCAGAGTCTATAACCATCATGATTATATCGATGAGCAGTTGAAGGTTCTGGAGGCATGGGGTAACAAGTTGCAATCGCTAATGGAAGCGAATGTCCACCCATTACCCTCCGCTAAGATGGCCTGAGTAGCTGTATTACTTATCACTAAAGCGGCTTGGGCTGATTAAGCCAAGAAACGTGCTTGCATCAAATCGTGATGTAGAGGAGGGAGGAGTAATAGGATTGTTGTTTACTTTTGGTTTGCATAGAGCGCTATCATGCGTTGCATTTATTAACCTATCAAGGGTTTCATTCATTGTTAGATCGAAAGCCACTGAGAGTTTCTTTAGTTTCTCTCTTGTTTTTTTGTCAGTAACAAAGTTGAAGCTGACCTTGTTCTCTTTCTTGACCTTCTCTCTATATTTAACTTGTCCCCAAGCTCTTCTCATTTTTATCGACAAGAGTTCCCTATCGCTAGATGACATACCAATGACATAAACCAAAGACGGTAAGGCAAGATGAATCAACTCTTTTTTCTCAAATACCCTTGTTCTACGTTTGTAATGTCGTAATTGTCTTTCTTTATCTATATATTTTCCCAACCACTCAATTTGGCTGTTATCTTTCCCTGATATCCAGTCGAATAATCCTTCATTTTTATAATTTGAGTAACAATAGTTTATCTCTCTTAGTATTGTTTTTTTATTTTGTCCTAAGGCATCAAAGTCATTATAAAACTCCAAAAACACTTCTAGCATATCTTCAACACTGTAAGCCGTATAGTGTTCAACAATATCAGGTAACTTCATTTTTTCTTGAGCTGTAGCATTGCCAAACTTATGGTTTATTATTTTTCCCTGCTGAGTGAATGTGTTAAGGGATATAAACATGTAAGCAATGGAAATACTTATTGGATCGTTAATATCAATAAAGTTAAACCCTCTCAATTTGAGTGATTCTGAATATTTTTCTTTTATTTCATTAAGTCTAGATTTCATTTTTTAATACTTAGTAGTTTTTACATGTTTTTTTTAACTTTTTTCTGAATGTTTTACAAGGGGGAATTAGATTGATTTAGGAATGAAGTACCTTTCTAGCCGTGTTGTCTATGTCTAAATCTGGTCTTTTTCTACCAGATTTCTAGGTACTCAATTCGGATGCTTGATTATGAGGTGGATTTAAAGCAGTAGAATTGTGTATAGATT
>NZ_NDIM01000202.1:0-5271 GCF_002241375.1 Vibrio sp. V19_P1S1T109
GTGCTAAACCTATAAGAGTAGGAATATTGTCAATATAGAGAGATAAGCGATGGATCTGTTTGCGGATTTTCGACAAGAGGCTCAACCAAAGAGCCAGGAGAGTCATGAACTTAGTGTTGAAAATAAACCATGGCGAGTACTGCTAGTCGATGATGATGAGCAGATGCACCAGATCACTCGTTTAGCGCTAAGAGGGTTTTCATTTCAAGGACGGCCACTAGAGCTACTGTCTGCTATGTCTGGTCTTGAAGCCAGAGAAGTGCTGAATACTCAGCCCGATATAGCTTTAGCGCTCGTTGATGTAGTTATGGAGACGGAACACGCGGGGTTAGATTTAGTTAGGCATATCCGTGAAGAGTGTAAGAATAGAATCATTCGTTTGGTATTACGTACCGGGCAAGCAGGGCAAGCTCCCGAAGATACGGTCATCCAAGAGTATGAAATTGATGACTATAAAGAGAAAACAGAACTTACCACACAAAAACTCAGAACCCTGCTCTATTCGATGTTGCGATCTTATCGGGATCTTTGTTTGATAGAAGAGCAAAAAGAGGGGCTTAAACGCGTGATTGAAGCCTCAGCGAAGGTACAAAATACCACAACCTTACAAACCTATGCTGAATCGGTACTGAGCCAGCTCACTTCTTTACTTAAACTCCATGCATCGGCATTTTATTGTATCGTTCAACCTAAATCTGAAGGCGAAGGTTCGTGTGCTTTGACGTTGGCGGCTATTGGAGGATTTGTCGATTTTTATTCTGACTGTGATTTTTCGCGCTTACCTTCGGAAGTGGCTAAGCGCTGCCAGCTTGCACTGCAAAGCAAAATGTCTCATAGCTACGATGATGCCTCTGTACTTTATATGACAGACAGCCGTGGCGTAGAGAATCTACTCTATATCAATTTACTTGAGCGCTTATCTGAAAATGACGAACGTTTGCTTGAAATCTATATGTATAACATAGGGTTAACTTTTGAAAACTTAAATTTACAGCTTGATTTACGCGAAACATCGAGGGAGCTTGTTTATAACTTAGCCAATGCCGTCGAAGCCAGAAGCAAAGAAACAGGAGCTCACGTACAGCGGGTTTCTCTGATCTGTGAAAAATTAGCCACATTAATGACCCTACCTGAGCAGGATATTTATATGATTAAAAATGCGTCACCCCTGCACGATGTAGGTAAAGTGGCGATCCCTGACAGTATTCTTCATAAACCAGGGAAATTGGACGCTCAAGAATGGGCGATCATGCAAAAACACGTGGAATACGGTGTTGATATCTTAAGTCGTTCAAAACGCAGTTTAATTATCAAAGCGAAAGAGATTGCCGGTTCTCACCATGAAAAATGGGATGGAAGCGGTTACCCAAACCAATTAGCCGGTGAAGGCATTCCTATCAGTGGCAGAATCACAGCATTAGCTGATGTGTTTGATGCTCTTGGTTCTAAACGCAGTTATAAAGATGCTTGGCCGGAAGAGACAATCAAACAAGAAATTGTCGCGCAAAAAGGAAAACATTTTGATCCGATGTTGGTCGATCTGATGCTGGCGCATTGGGATGATTTCATCACTATTCGTGAACAGTTTCCAGACTAGAATCTTTTTTGGAACCGAAAAATAAATCCGTTTTCAGGGAGTAGGATAGAGTGAAAAGCAACCAATTAAAGACGATTGTTGGCTTGTGTACGTCTAGCTTAGCCATCGTTCAGATTCCTTTTGTACAAGCACAAATTGATCCTTCAAATCCCAAACTTAATGAACCTAAACAAATGGTCGCACACCTTGGTGAACTCCCTGGACTGATTAATGCGGATGGTTCGGGGCCATTTGTCGAATTAGTGAGGTACATGGATAAGGTCGACCCTGATACAGAGATCCATATTGAAGTTTTCCCTTTGCATCGAGCTGTACATGGGGTCGTTAATAAGCAAGCTGACTTTGCCTTACCCGCGATTTATGTTGATGATCCTGAAGGAAAGTTACCATTTCGTTTTAGTACGAAGTCGTTCGGTTTAGTGGCACATGTTCTTTATACAAATAAAGCCAATCGAATCACGTCAGAACAGCTTTGGAGCCAGCCTGATAAATACTACGTTGAGGCCGTTCCTAGCTATATACCTTTTGAAGTTGCGCGCTCAAATAGCATCAATGCTTCACTACTTAAAGTAGCCGCTGGACGTATTGATGGATTTGTCTGGGCACAAGAAGAAGCGGATATTGCGCTGAAAAGTTTAGGTTTAGAGAATGTTTCACGCCAACACTTTGCCGATTTCAAGGATGTATTTGTCATTGCTCACGGCTCTAAAGGCGATGAGGTTGATCAATACTTAACGCGAATACTCTCTCAACTAGAGGAAAGTGGAGAGTTGAAAATACTCTATGATGCTATTCACCGTCCTTACGATGATTGGCAACCTTGACCCTCTTACTTTCTATCTATTATTACTTTCTGTCTATTATTACTGCATCATTTATTGCAGCATCATCATTAACAAGTTCAAGAGCCTTAGGGAGAGTAAAAACGTAATGAACACCTTGGCCAACATTAGAACTAAAATCTAGTTTTCCTTGTAATTTTTGAGTCGCTAGATTAAAGACAAGATTCAAGCCAAGCCCTGATCCGCCACGGCCTCTTTTGCTGGTAAAAAAGGGTTCAAAGATTTTATGGTGCAGTTTTGGTTCGACGCCACAGCCATTATCTTTATATTCTAAGAGGATATTTTCTCCTTCCTGTTTGAACGCAATGGCTATGATGGGGTTTTGCTCATCACTAAAAGCGTGGTTGACGCTATTCATCACTAGATTAGAGACTATTTGAGTCAATACTCCAGGTAAGCTGTTCATGGTTAGTCCTTCATCACCCTCTAGTACGGGGGTAACAGGGATTTTCCTGGTCTCGGGATGAAGACTAGCGATAAGCGCGCTTAATACTTGGTGGATCGAGAATTGACTACGACTCTCAGATACCTGATCGACCGCTGTTTGTTTAAAGTCTCGGATCAGTTTGGCAGCACGATTTAAGTTGCTTTCAAGCATCGTATTGGTTTCATTCATTCTCTGCATCAATTCAGAAAACTGCTGACTTGTGAGTGTTTGGTTGGCGAAGGCGCTATTTAGCTCTTGTGTTACCTCAATGATCACCGAACTTGCGGTCACCGCGATACCCAATGGCGTGTTGACTTCATGCGCCACCCCTGCAACTAAACCACCTAAAGCCGCTAATTTCTCAGATTCAATCAACTGTGTTTGCGTGGCTTTTAGTTGCTCAATACTGTTTTCCAGATCGCAGGTTCGTTTGGCGACTTGACGCTCTAAGTTTTGGTTGAGTTTTTGTAGTTCAAGCTGCGCCAGTTTTAGCTCGGTAATATTAATGGCTGTGCCCCGTAACCCGAGAAACATATCCTTCTCATATCGTGCTACTGCTTGAAACATCAAATAGTGCTTACAATCATTGATGATAATTGTCTCTTCACACATTGAAAACGAGCAGTGTTTAGTAATGGATTGGAGTAATTTTTTCATATCTCGCAGTGAGTCAATCTCTGAAAGTAGTGGCTTGCTATTTTCACTGATCTCTAAAGCTTGACGCATGGGTTCGGAAGTGTAAATCAACCTGTCAGTACTATCCGTTTCCCATAACCAGTCTGATGAGACGTCCGTAAAATCGGCTAATCGTTCTTGTTCAAGTTTTATATTACTGTACAACGTAGTTACATTTCCGGTAATTTTATTGGTCTCATCGGCCAGCCAAGTGAGTTCATCGTTATGCCCCATAATCCATTTCTTATGAGGAAGTTTTAGTGGTTTTGGTGGATGGCGAGGGTTGTACTTGCGTAAGTATTGAGCAATAGCGAAGACACGTCGGTTTACGCTCTCATGGAAAATCATCAAAATAGCGTAACAAATAAAGGCAGTCTTAATCGCGTTCACGACCAATATCAATAGAAACTGCTTGATTAAGTAGTTGTAGATTTCTTGGGCATTAGACTCAACGTAGATCTCACCAATCTGCTCTTTGGCTTCCGTTTTTGGGTTGATATAAAGCATGGGATAACGGTGTGCGACTAATTGCTCCGTCACTTTTTCTCCGGCACTGAATTGATAACCGCCAGATGTGATTTCCAAATAATCAATTTTAGGCAAGTTCACTAAGCCATCTAAACGCTGTTGAAGCGTCACGAGATCATAATTCCATAAAGAAGCGGCAAGCAGTTCGGCATGAACGAATTCTATTTCGTGATGACGCTGAGCCACATCATCGAACTCTCTATCATAGTCGAAATATGTTTGTGCTAACGTTGTCATCAGGGTGACAGCACCACTCAAAATGACAAGGAAAAAAATGATCCTGCGACCAATACGACTCGATAGTGGGTTATCAATGCTTTCATTAAATGTTCGGCTTTTGTTCATCCTGCTTCTCATTTTTTTGAGTGATAATTTGAGTATAGATGTCACATGGGAAGTGTGGATAACATCTTATTGACTACACTATAAAAAAATAGCCGAAACATTGGAGGCAGTTCATGCGTTGGATATGGATATTGTGTGTGATAAGTGCGCCCGTGATGGCGGGAAAAGTACTTTTAATAGAGAGCTACGAGCAAAGCTATGAATGGGACGCTAGCTATGTATCCGCCCTTAAGCAGTCGTTAACGCCTGCGCATGAACTGCATACCTTTGAGATGGACACCAAACGTGTACCAGCGAGCCGTTATTCACAAATCGCCGAACAAGCCTTTAGCCGATATCAGCAACTGAAACCACAGGTAGTGGTTTTAGGAGACGACAATGCGTTGGTTCATATGTTGCCGAAACTCTACAACGAGCCAATCTCAATCGTGTTTCTGGGTATTAATTCAAACCCACGAAAATTCATGGCTCAATACCAAGGGCAAGCCAAAGTGACCGGTGTTTTAGAGCGCCCCCTCTATGTGAAAACCATGGGAGAAATTGGCCGGATGCTCGATAAAGATAAACGTAAAGTATTGGTGTTATTTGATTCGGGTAGTACGGCGAGTATTGCGTTGGAATTTATGCAAACCCAAGCGAGTATGATTGAAAAGAATTTAGGCATTGCGACAGAGATAGCTTCGGTGGCGACAGAGAAAGAATGGCAGACAAGAATAAGCACAGCTAAAGAGCAAGGATTTGGCGCCATAGTCGTGGGGCTTTACCAAACCTTGGTCGATGAGAGCGAAAATAATGTGCCAGCGGATACTGTATTAACGTGGACAAACCAACATACAGAGGTTCCTTTATTTGGTTTT
>NZ_NDIM01000177.1:0-5238 GCF_002241375.1 Vibrio sp. V19_P1S1T109
AGTAAGTACGACGTTAATGCCAACTATGTGATTTCAGTCACGCAATTTCTAGGTATTCCAAAAAGTACTCCAAGATTAATCTTAAAAGGTATAATCACTTAAATATCAAATTATTAACAATCAAGTTCAAATCCCGCCAGCAAAGACGTCCTAGGGCGTCTTTTTTCTTTTCTAAACCCTTGTCATATCTAGCTTTAAGTGGTTCAGGGAGTCTCATCGAGATTCACTTAATCTCTGTCACTTCGTAACATTCCTCGTAACACTGCCACAGCTCACCTCAACCACTTTGTTCATTCAAGGTAACTGTTCATTTATTACGAACAACTTGCATCACTGTACAAACTATTAACGCCCCACTTCCTATCGCAGCTTTCATCGCTGAAATCATCCATTCTGCTCATCAAAACTTTTGACTTACAGATTATGAGTAACAATTTACTCACAACTTGAAAGAAAATGACTTTAAGAGTAAAACTTTACTCATTGATAAGTAGGGTGTTGTCGATGGAAGAACTAACCGTACAAGCTTTTATCAAAGGTGAATGGATAGATATTGGTATTATCTCGTTCCCTAAAAGTAGTCAACATAATTTCCGAGTAACTGAACTCAACTACCTCAGCGACTATGCGCTAGAGCATCACGATAAAGATGACTTTCACGCTGTTTCACTAAACCACCCTGTCTCATTCTTTTTTAATGACATGGGTAAACCCAGATGGTTAAAGTTTCTAGACGATATTATGCCTAGCGGCGCTAGTAGACGGTACTGGGTTAAATACCTAGATATTGAAGACCTTAGTTCAGATGAACAAGACTATGTTTTGCTCAAGTTTGGCACGATGTCGCCTATTGGCAACTCAAACTATTTGGCTTAAAAGTCGGACTGCTCCCCTCTTCTCCCGATGCGTTAAAATCGCTATTGATAGATGGTGAGGATGGGTAAAATTCTCAGTATCAGCGCTATTCCTTTAGATTGAATTGCTATAACAAGCTAGTATTTTTTAATGATTTAGGAATACATGGACGCGGGTTCAGTTCCTTTTGAAGCAGGAAATTGATGATTTTGCCAGGTGGCTCTAAACAATCGCAACTCAATGACTATCGCTCAATAAATAGAAAGCGCGCCAATCTCAACTTAGGACGCCACCCTGATGTTTCTCTTGTACAAATGCGGAGGTCAGTTTACACACCCGCAGTTATGCATTCGTTTGTTGCTGATGGGTAGCGACTGTCGTGAGTTTATCGGCGCGGAAAAGCTTGTAAGCCATAATGCCAATAACCAACGCTTTGATGATCATCATTTGTGGGTTACCGAAATAGGCAGCCATACCAACAAACCCCGATAAGAACATGAGCAAACGGAACCTTTTCAGGTCAGTCATATACAGTGCCAACAAAATTAACGCGAGATCGCCAAACTGCAAGGCTTCGGCAAGTGTGGGGTTATTGATAAAGCTGCTTACGGCCACATAAGCAATATAAAGAATGCCGCTCGCCATCAAAGCCGCAGCAGAATTGATCACCATTTTGCTGGTGTTAGTAAAATCTTTCACATATCGATATGCGTTAATGGCACCAACCGACAGGTTAAGGATGACTTTAGGCCACCAGCCCATCAAAATTGACCAAGCAATGTCATTCGCAGCCGAAGCAAATGCAGCATAGCGAGTAAACTTCATCGAATTAAAAATAGTGAGTGATATATAGAATGCGACAGATGTCCATCCTAATACTTCGCGTAATATATCAAGCAAAATACGGTCTCTTTTTACATAGAATCATCATCCACAACAATGAAACTATCTGCTACTAATAAGGCCAGTAGTGGTTTATAAACCCACCACCTAGCCGTTGGGCGCAGGATAATATCACGGCATTCGGTATAAATCCTAGAAAAGACTCTTATCAATACACGCTTATTCTCGAAAATATGTTTCTCAATTTTGGAAACAAAACTGCAAACTCAACAAACGCATTACCACTCCCCTTTTGACACATTCAATCATCCCTGAATGAAAATTAACTGACGTACGCTAACTCATTCAGCGAGGAGAACGAACCGCAACCACTTTCGTCTCGATCAACTGATAGTGAATCCCAGCTTGGTCAAACGACTGGCGCAGCGCCGTTAAATTCCGGTGATAGGTCACTTGCCGACCAGATGCCGTCTTCACTTTCATTACCATATTAGTCATACACTTATCCTCTACACTTAACCGATTGGTTGCATCAAACTATGCTATTTTGAATATTTATAACCAAACAACTTGGAGTTGCAGGTAGCAAGGAAATCATTATTGTGCGAACTCTTTGAGTGCCGCCATCGCCTTTTCTGCCTTATCTTTTTGTACAAAAATATGGTCATGATAATAGCCCGCCATCACATTAGCGCTGATGCCATACGAAGCTAGCTTAGTTGCAAAAGCGGCCGTTAAACCCACCGCCTCTAAACTTGAATGAACCGTCAGCGTAATTAAGCTGAATACCGATTCAAAATCGAGCTGCGCCGCAATGGCCTTTTGCTGCTCAACGACCAAGGTCAGCCCTTCACGCTCTTGAAATGTCGCCACGGGTTCTAAATGCAAATAATCGGCTAATGCCCCTTGCACAGTACAAAACACATAACTTCCGCCCACCAACTCGGGTGACATGGATTGCAGTAAAACCTCTAAATCAGTAATCGCTGTCATATTTTCTTTCTCATTCAAATTGAAGCCGAAGTGCAGAGTAAAGCCCTCTGTGGAATAAGTGAAATTAATAATATTAATGGTTAATTAGTCATTCTTATTGAATAGAACATCACTTGAGTTCTATGGCGACTTTAGGCTAGCTGTCTGCGCACGAAAAACTTAAAACAACTCAGTTGATCACACTTGTACTGCAATCAATTGAGCCTTTGGTATTAGATAGTTAGAATAGCGTTCACTTTGAGGAGCGATTATGTCTATCGAGTTCTACAACCAAAATGCCCAACTGTTTTTTGCATCAACCAAAGAAGTAGATACCCATTCGCTGATGGAACACTTTACGCCCCATATTCCAAAAGGGGGCATCATCCTTGATGCTGGTTGTGGTTCAGGCAGAGATGCAAAAAGTTTCATTGAGCAGGGTTATAAAGTGGTGGCATTTGACGCCAGTGAAGAATTAGCAAGCTTAGCATCTCAACTGCTTCAAATTCCGGTCACCGTTTCAACCTTTGCTGATTTTCAAAGTGATCAATCTTTTGATGGTATTTGGGCTTGCGCATCGTTACTGCATGTTGGTGAGTTAGATCTTCCAGATACCTTTACTCATTTAGCTTCTCAGCTAAAATCATTAGCCCCTCTATATTGTTCTTTTAAATATGGAACAGGGGAAGTGGAACGTGATGGCCGTCGATTTACCAACGGTGATGAACAACGTTTAGCACAGTGGATCGCTCATGCCCCATTGAATGTTGCAAAAATCTGGATAACCAATGATTTAAGAGCGGATCGCCAAAACGAACAGTGGTTGAATGCTATTTTAATAAAAAGTGAAGAGCGATGAGCGCTCATAGAAACAAGGGTCTAGCCACTTTATATAGCGGTCCAAAATTAAGTGCGGGAGGGAAACAAGACCCGCTACTTCCTAAGTTAATCCAAGCCATTAACCACGCTAGTGAAATAGAGATCTCGGTTTCTTTCGTTCAACCTTCCGGATTGGATTTACTATTTGACCCTATTCTTGACGCTCTAAAAAGTGGAGCCTCACTCAAATTACTGACTTCGGACTATCTAGCAATAACCCACCCAGTCGCATTACGACGCCTTATGATATTGGCGGAACGTGGAGCGCAATGCCGTATTTTTACTTGTGAAAGTCAACATAGCTTTCATATGAAATCCTACATTTTTGTTAAAACAGAACAAGGGATCATCAGTGAAGGGTGTGCTTGGGTCGGTTCAAATAACATCAGTAAAACAGCGTTACTACAGAGCTATGAGTGGGCTTTACGCCACGATTTTGAGCAACCAGCCACTTCACCCGCAGCGCAAGAATTTGAATATATTCGTGAGCAGTTTTCAGCTATTTTTTCTCATGAACAGAGTATGGCTCTCTCCCATCACTGGATAGACGACTACTTACTGCGCTACAAAAAACTGTCAATGCAACGTTCATTAACACTGTTGGATGGAGCCGATGAAGCACCGGAGATACCTACCCCAAACTCAATGCAAGTGTTGGCTTTATCAGCGCTAAACCAGAGCCGTGAGCAAGGCTATGTACGTGGCTTGGTTGTCTTAGCGACTGGAATGGGAAAAACATGGTTAGCCGCTTTTGATGCCCAACAGATGCAAGCAAAACGCGTCTTGTTTGTTGCCCATCGAGAAGAGATTCTGACTCAAGCTGAAAGCACATTTAGTAAATTAATACCTAACGCTAAAACTGGCTTATACAACGGAGCTGAAAAAACAGAGGAAGCTGATTATCTTTTTGCTTCGGTCGCCACCTTAGGTAAAAAAGCGCAGTTAGCGCGCTTCAAAGCCGATGATTTTGACTATATTGTTGTCGATGAATTTCATCACGCGAGTGCGCGTAGTTACCGAGATTTACTCGCTTATTTCCAACCAGCGTTTCTTTTAGGCTTAACCGCAACACCCGAGCGCTCTGATCAAGCCGATATATTATCGCTTTGCGACAACAATTTAGTGTTTGAGCGTAACTTGGTGCATGGCATTGATGAGAAAATTTTAGTGCCATTTCATTACTATGGTATTTACGATCAATTCGTCGATTATCAAGAAATCCCTTGGCGCAATGGCAAATTTGACCCCACAGCTTTGGACAGTGCATTTGCAACCAAGCAGCGTGCCGAACATATTTATCACCATTGGTTTGGCAGAAAACAACAGCGAACATTAGCTTTCTGTATTTCTAAACGTCATGCCGATTACATGGCGAAATACTTTTCCAAACAAGGCGTTCGCGCTATCGCCGTCTATAGTGACTCTCAAATACGTCGAAACGACGCCCTAAAACAGTTGAATGAAGGAAGTATCGACATTCTTTTTTCTGTCGACCTGTTCAATGAAGGAACCGATCTACCAGCGATTGATACCATTTTGATGATTCGTCCCACCGAATCAAAAATACTCTTTTTACAGCAATTAGGCCGCGGTTTGCGCCAATCTCCGAGTACAGGTAAACAGCAATTAATGGTGTTAGATTTTATCGGTAATCACTCTTCATTTTTAAATCGGCCCTCAACCCTACTC
>NZ_NDIM01000122.1:0-5271 GCF_002241375.1 Vibrio sp. V19_P1S1T109
AAGCCTGGCGATGTCCTACTCTCACATGGGGAGACCCCACACTACCATCGGCGCTGTTGTGTTTCACTTCTGAGTTCGGCATGGAGTCAGGTGGGTCCACAACGCTATGGTCGCCAAGCAAATTTCTTAATTCGGAAAGCTGTTTCGTTCTCACTCACACATTCAATGTTCTTCCATTGAGTCCACAAAACCCCTTCGGTGTTGTATGGTTAAGCCTCACGGGCAATTAGTATTGGTTAGCTCAACGCCTCGCAGCGCTTACACACCCAACCTATCAACGTTCTAGTCTCGAACAACCCTTTAGGACACTTAAAGTGCCAGGGAAGACTCATCTCAGGGCTCGCTTCGCGCTTAGATGCTTTCAGCGCTTATCAATTCCGAACTTAGCTACCGGGCAATGCCATTGGCATGACAACCCGAACACCAGCGGTTCGTCCACTCCGGTCCTCTCGTACTAGGAGCAGCCCCCTTCAATCTTCCAACGCCCACGGCAGATAGGGACCGAACTGTCTCACGACGTTCTAAACCCAGCTCGCGTACCACTTTAAATGGCGAACAGCCATACCCTTGGGACCGACTTCAGCCCCAGGATGTGATGAGCCGACATCGAGGTGCCAAACACCGCCGTCGATATGAACTCTTGGGCGGTATCAGCCTGTTATCCCCGGAGTACCTTTTATCCGTTGAGCGATGGCCCTTCCATTCAGAACCACCGGATCACTATGACCTACTTTCGTACCTGCTCGAACCGTCATTCTCGCAGTTAAGCGGGCTTATGCCATTGCACTAACCTCACGATGTCCAACCGTGATTAGCCCACCTTCGTGCTCCTCCGTTACTCTTTGGGAGGAGACCGCCCCAGTCAAACTACCCACCAGGCACTGTCCGCAACCCCGATGAGGGGCCTACGTTAGAACATCAAAACGACAAGGGTGGTATTTCAAGGTCGACTCCACGCAATCTAGCGACTGCGCTTCTAAGTCTCCCACCTATCCTACACATGTAGGTTCAATGTTCAGTGCCAAGCTGTAGTAAAGGTTCACGGGGTCTTTCCGTCTAGCCGCGGGTACACTGCATCTTCACAGCGATTTCAATTTCACTGAGTCTCGGGTGGAGACAGCGTGGCCATCATTACGCCATTCGTGCAGGTCGGAACTTACCCGACAAGGAATTTCGCTACCTTAGGACCGTTATAGTTACGGCCGCCGTTTACCGGGGCTTCGATCAAGAGCTTCGACCTAAGTCTAACCCCATCAATTAACCTTCCGGCACCGGGCAGGCGTCACACCGTATACGTCATCTTGCGATTTTGCACAGTGCTGTGTTTTTAATAAACAGTTGCAGCCACCTGGTATCTGCGACTCTCGTCAGCTCCATCCGCGAGGGACTTCACCAATAAGAGCGTACCTTCTCCCGAAGTTACGGTACCATTTTGCCTAGTTCCTTCACCCGAGTTCTCTCAAGCGCCTTGGTATTCTCTACCCGACCACCTGTGTCGGTTTGGGGTACGATTGCTTATAATCTGAAGCTTAGAGGCTTTTCCTGGAAGCAGGGCATCAATGACTTCACTGCCGTAGCAGCTCGACGTCGTGTCTCAGCCTAACAAGAAACCGGATTTACCTAGTCTCTTAGCCTACGCACTTGAACCAGGACAACCGTCGCCTGGCCCACCTAGCCTTCTCCGTCCCCCCATCGCAATTATAAGCAGTACGGGAATATTAACCCGTTTCCCATCGACTACGCTTTTCAGCCTCGCCTTAGGGGTCGACTTACCCTGCCCCGATTAACGTTGGACAGGAACCCTTGGTCTTCCGGCGGGGAGGTTTTTCACCCCCCTTATCGTTACTCATGTCAGCATTCGCACTTCTGATACCTCCAGCATGCTTTACAACACACCTTCAACGGCTTACAGAACGCTCCCCTACCCAATACAGTAAACTGTATTGCCGCAGCTTCGGTTTACTACTTAGCCCCGTTACATCTTCCGCGCAGGCCGACTCGACCAGTGAGCTATTACGCTTTCTTTAAATGATGGCTGCTTCTAAGCCAACATCCTGGCTGTCTGAGCCTTCCCACATCGTTTCCCACTTAGTAGTAATTTGGGACCTTAGCTGGCGGTCTGGGTTGTTTCCCTCTCCACGACGGACGTTAGCACCCGCCGTGTGTCTCCCGGATAGTACTTACTGGTATTCGGAGTTTGCAAAGGGTTGGTAAGTCGGGATGACCCCCTAGCCTTAACAGTGCTCTACCCCCAGTAGTATTCGTCCGAGGCGCTACCTAAATAGCTTTCGGGGAGAACCAGCTATCTCCGAGTTTGATTGGCCTTTCACCCCTAGCCACAAGTCATCCGCTAATTTTTCAACATTAGTCGGTTCGGTCCTCCAGTTGATGTTACTCAACCTTCAACCTGCCCATGGCTAGATCACCCGGTTTCGGGTCTATATCCAGAGACTGAAGCGCCCAGTTAAGACTCGGTTTCCCTACGGCTCCCCTATTCGGTTAACCTTGCCACTGAATATAAGTCGCTGACCCATTATACAAAAGGTACGCAGTCACAGGACAAAGCCTGCTCCTACTGCTTGTACGTACACGGTTTCAGGTTCTATTTCACTCCCCTCACAGGGGTTCTTTTCGCCTTTCCCTCACGGTACTGGTTCACTATCGGTCAGTCAGTAGTATTTAGCCTTGGAGGATGGTCCCCCCATGTTCAGACAGGATAACACGTGTCCCGCCTTACTCGATTTCACTTATAATGATGGAACAGTTACGGGGCTATCACCCTTTATTGCGCCACTTTCCAGAGGCTTCACCTGCATCATTAAAAGCTTAAGGGCTAGTCCGATTTCGCTCGCCGCTACTTTCGGAATCTCTGTTGATTTCTTCTCCTCGGGGTACTTAGATGTTTCAGTTCCCCCGGTTTGCCTCCTTACCCTATGTATTCAGGTAAGGATACGTGCTTATGCACGTGGGTTTCCCCATTCGGAAATCGTAGACTCAAGTGGCTGTTACTGCCTAATCTACGCTTATCGCAAGTTACTACGTCCTTCATCGCCTCTGACTGCCAAGGCATCCACCGTGTACGCTTAGTCACTTAACCATACAACCCGAAGAAGTTTCGTGTTGCAGACAAGTCACCAAGGTTGTCTCTCATTATTTGAATGAGCGAGAGACGTTTGATTTTGCCGGACTCAATTTTGAAAACTTACCGAAGTAAGCTTTCCCAAGAACACTTGAATGTGTTTGGTATCAATACGTCAAACGTATTGATGTTGAGAACTTTTATTTGATAACAACAAACACGTTCGTTGTTATCAGTCAGCTTTCCAAATTGTTAAAGAGCGAGTGGTATTCCTAACGGAACAAAACACTTTCTAATGACTTTCAGAGTCAAACAGACCAACCAGTTCAATTACTTAATCTGGTTTGGCAANTCGTCTCTTAAACTGTATAAACCATCAATCTGTGTGGACACTCATCAGTGTAATCTTCGTATAAGGAGGTGATCCAGCGCCAGGTTCCCCTAGCGCTACCTTGTTACGACTTCACCCCAGTCATGAACCACAAAGTGGTGAGCGTCCTCCCCGAAAGGTTAAACTACCCACTTCTTTTGCAGCCCACTCCCATGGTGTGACGGGCGGTGTGTACAAGGCCCGGGAACGTATTCACCGTAGCATTCTGATCTACGATTACTAGCGATTCCGACTTCATGGAGTCGAGTTGCAGACTCCAATCCGGACTACGACGCACTTTTTGGGATTCGCTCACTATCGCTAGCTTGCTGCCCTCTGTATGCGCCATTGTAGCACGTGTGTAGCCCTACTCGTAAGGGCCATGATGACTTGACGTCGTCCCCACCTTCCTCCGGTTTATCACCGGCAGTCTCCCTGGAGTTCCCGACATGACTCGCTGGCAAACAAGGATAAGGGTTGCGCTCGTTGCGGGACTTAACCCAACATTTCACAACACGAGCTGACGACAGCCATGCAGCACCTGTCTCAGAGTTCCCGAAGGCACACCTGCGTCTCCGCTGGCTTCTCTGGATGTCAAGAGTAGGTAAGGTTCTTCGCGTTGCATCGAATTAAACCACATGCTCCACCGCTTGTGCGGGCCCCCGTCAATTCATTTGAGTTTTAATCTTGCGACCGTACTCCCCAGGCGGTCTACTTAACGCGTTAGCTCCGAAAGCCACGGCTCAAGGCCACAACCTCCAAGTAGACATCGTTTACGGCGTGGACTACCAGGGTATCTAATCCTGTTTGCTCCCCACGCTTTCGCATCTGAGTGTCAGTATCTGTCCAGGGGGCCGCCTTCGCCACCGGTATTCCTTCAGATCTCTACGCATTTCACCGCTACACCTGAAATTCTACCCCCCTCTACAGTACTCTAGTGAACCAGTTTCAAATGCGGTTCCGAGGTTGAGCCCCGGGCTTTCACATCTGACTTAATCCACCACCTGCATGCGCTTTACGCCCAGTAATTCCGATTAACGCTCGCACCCTCCGTATTACCGCGGCTGCTGGCACGGAGTTAGCCGGTGCTTCTTCTGTCGCTAACGTCAAATGATGCTGCTATTAACAACACCACCTTCCTCACGACTGAAAGTACTTTACAACCCGAAGGCCTTCTTCATACACGCGGCATGGCTGCATCAGGCTTGCGCCCATTGTGCAATATTCCCCACTGCTGCCTCCCGTAGGAGTCTGGACCGTGTCTCAGTTCCAGTGTGGCTGATCATCCTCTCAGACCAGCTAGGGATCGTCGCCTTGGTGAGCCATTACCTCACCAACTAGCTAATCCCACCTAGGCATATCCTGACGCGAGAGGCCCGAAGGTCCCCCTCTTTGGCCCGTAGGCATCATGCGGTATTAGCCATCGTTTCCAATGGTTATCCCCCACATCAGGGCAATTTCCTAGGCATTACTCACCCGTCCGCCGCTCGCCACCCAAGGAACAAGTTCCTCTGTGCTGCCGCTCGACTTGCATGTGTTAGGCCTGCCGCCAGCGTTCAATCTGAGCCATGATCAAACTCTTCAATTAAAGTTTTGTTGGTCCTAAGACCGGCTCAATGAATACTGACTTCAAAACTGCTCTTACTCGAAAGTAAAAAAGCAATTTTAAAGCTATTGTTGTTCCAACAGAACAACAATGAATTGACTGTGCCAAAATCAAGTAAACTTGATTCTGATTGGTCACTCAGTTCATTGATAAATCTTTTTTGATTATCATCAACGAGTGCCCACACAGATTGATAGGTTTATATTGTTAAAGAGC
>NZ_NDIM01000260.1:0-5219 GCF_002241375.1 Vibrio sp. V19_P1S1T109
ATCAAAAAGTCATATAAAACTTTCTATGTGTTACACACAAAGTTTCATTGCACTTTCCTTTAATTGATATTGTTTAGATATATGTTCGATGATCCCTTGGGCCCCGCTCTCTATCAGTTCCAAAACCCGTTCAAACATATGAATATTTCCTTTGTAAGGATCAGGGATTTCCGTGACACCGATGTGACTATGCGATAGAAACAGTGAAAGTTTCTCTTTATGTCTAGCAGGACAAATGTCAATCAGATCCGCTAAGTTAGCTTTATCTAAGGCAAAAATAAGATCAAATTTTTCGAAATCCTCAGAACAAACCTGCCTTGCTCTTAAATTTGACATTGAATAGCCACGCTGCTCAGCGACAGATATTGCTTTGGGATCTGGTTTTCGGCCCACTTGATAATTCACAGTACCAGCGCTTTCAACAAATAAATTAATTCCATGTTGTTGCGCTTTTTGGCTCAAAACAGCTTCAGAAAGCGGTGAACGGCATATATTTCCCATGCATACGATGAGGATAGAGAGTTTTTTATTTTCCATGGCCATTACTGATGCATTCACTTCATTTTGTCTCTGTATTAAAGAGGTGGATAGAGTATCGCAAGGCGCATTGCAATGGGTGTCTCAAAATTGAGTCTATCTATAATTAATACCTAAGATTTAAATAGGAAAAATGAACTGGCTATTTTGATGGATTATCGAAAATGGCATTAACCATTTGATATCTCGCTTGTATATTCAAATAACTTGATGTGATAAGCCGGCCGCATGTGATTTCATCTAATGGGCATAGATAACGGTGAATGGAATAGGTGTGAACGGTGAACAAAGAAGAGCCTGCAGGGCGCAGGCTCTTGATACGTTAATCAGTGAACACTTCTGGTTTTAACATCATGCAGCAGTTCTTGATTAAGTTCAGCTTCAACATGACCTGGAGAGCGTGTTGATGCCGAGACCAAACGATACATAGCAGGGATAACAAACAGAGTGACTAAAGTGGCAAAACCCATACCGAAGAAAATCACCGTACCCACCGCAACTCGGCTTTCATAGCCTGCTCCTGTCGAGATAATTAATGGGATTGAACCTGCTAAAGTAGTAAATGCGGTCATCATGATTGGCCGTAAGCGCCTCGCTGAAGCATCAATAATTGCTTTTTCAAACTCAACCCCTCGGTCACGCAGCTGGTTGGCAAATTCAACGATCAAAATGCCATTTTTGGTCACCATACCGATCAGCATAATCATCCCAATTTGGCTATAGATGTTGATACCTTGTCCCATAATTGATAGACCAAGAAAGCCACCAAACACACCCATCGGCACCGTCAACATCACCACTAACGGGTTGATAAAGCTTTCAAACTGGGCAGCTAACACCAAATAGGCAACAAGCAGCGCTAACGCAAATACGATAGCTACACTCGATTGATTTTCTTTAAAATCTTTTGACTCTCCAGAATAGCTAACAGAAATATCACTAGGAAGTATCTCTATCGCTTTCTTGTCAAGAAAATCTAATGCTTCACCCAACGTATAGCCATCAGATAAGTTTGCAGTAACCGTGATCGCCTTTTGCTTATTGTAATGAGACAAGCGGATTGATGATGCCACTTCTTCCACTTTCGCAAGTGCATCCAGTGTAACAAGCTCACCGGATGCGGTTCTCATATAGATCTGGCTTAAATCGGAGGCGTTATTGAAGCTATTTTCGTCCCCACGGAGATAAACATCATACTCTTCGCCGCGCTCAACAAAGCTGGTTTCACTCTTCCCGCCGAGCATCACTTCTAACGTATCTGAAATATCCGCGACACTGATCCCCAATTCCGCGGCACGCTGCCTATCAATCGTCACCACCAGTTCAGGTGTCTTTTCGGAATAATTGGTGTCAGCACCTTCCATAAAGGGGGAATTTTCAGCTTCCGTTTTTAACAATTCAGCCCATTTTCTGAGTTCAGGATAGTCTGACCCACCTAACACAAACTGAACAGGCTCGTTAGAGCCACCACGAAAGCCGGGCATAAAGGGCATAATACGTACATCGGGAATTCCCGTTAGCGCTTTTTTTACCTGCCCTAATGCTTGTTGAGCGGTGATGCTTCGTTCGTTCCAGTCATCCAAAATCATGATAACAAAACCAGTCTGATCACCCGCTTGCCCACCGAACGCAGGCGATTGAATACTAAACGACTTGAGAAAACCTTTGCCAACCAAAGGCATTAACCGCTGCTCAACAAGATCCATATTGGCCGACATCCGGTTATAACTGGTCGCATCCGCTCCGCGCACAAAGGCAAAAATAACGCCGCGATCTTCTGAAGGCGTAAGCTGAGAAGGCACTTTCTGCATCAGAAAATAACTGCCACCAACGCATGCAAGGATGACGAGCGGTGCAGCCCATTTCCAACTGATAGCAAAACGTAAAGAGGATTTGTAACCCGCTTCTAAACGGCCAAAAACACGATCAACAAAACGATTAAAACGGTTTGGTTTGACATTGACCTTTAAAATCTTGCTACCGAGAACGGGCGTTAAAGTTAACGCTATTAGCGATGAAAAGAGAACCGACATGGCCAAAAGTACAGAGAACTCGGTGAACAACAGGCCGACCATACCGTCCATAAAAGAGATCGGTAAAAAGACCATCACTAATACCAATGTGGTGGCAATCACGGCAAAGCCGACTTCGCGCGTCCCTTTATAAGCCGCCAGCAGTGGCTTCTCTCCCTGTTCTATGTGATGAAATATATTTTCCACCACCACAATCGCATCATCAACAACCAAACCGATGGAAAGAATCAGCGCCATCAAGGTGATAAGGTTAATGGAGAATCCGAAATAGTAAGCGGCAATAAAAGAAGAGATCAATGATACTGGCACAGTAACGGCTGGGATTAGCGTTGCCCGAACTTGGCCGATAAAAATGTACAGTACCAAAATTACTAAACCACCCGTGATAAACAGTGTGCTATACACTTCCGAAATTGAGCGATCAATAAAGACGGTCGAGTCGTAGTCAATGGCCAAGCGCGTTCCTTTGGGTAGAAACTGCTGAATATTATCGACTTCTTGATGGACACGCTGCGCCACATCCAAGGGGTTAGCATCTGACTGTGGCACAATGCCCATGCTCACATTAACCACACCGTCGCTTTTGAAGGTTGAGTTTTCGTTCTCAGCGCCGATGAAGACATCCGCGACATCTTTTAAGTAAATCGGCGAATTGTCACTTGCGCGCTTAACCACCAAATAGTCAAAATCTTGAGCCGTTTTGTACGCTCGGTCGGTACGCACCGACATTACTGTCGAATCGTTACGCACTTCTCCGCCCGGGCTTTCAATATTTTCACTGCGCAATGCACTTGATATATCAGAAGTCGTGACACCACGCCCAGCCATCAGATTCGGCTTGAGCTTGACATACATCACCTTATAAAGGCCACCAGACACATCCACAGAACTGACGCCAGAGATTAAACTAAAACGGTCAATCAAAGCTCGTTCGATATAATCGGTCAGTTGGGTTCGATCCATCTCTGAAGAACTGAGATTAATGTACAAAGAAGCTTCACCAGAGCCATTATTTTTGAATACAGTTGGATCATCTGCTTCATCGGGTAATGAGCGCTGCGCTCTCGCAACGGCGTCGCGGATATCGCTCACACCAGTATTGAGATCGTAACCCAGTTCAAATGTAACAGTAATCCGTGACATGCCATTACGCGTGGTGGATTCAATTTCATCAATCCCGCTAATGCCTGCCAGTTGATCTTCCAATACAGAAGTGATTTGGCTTTCAATGATGGTAGCTGAAGCCCCTGCATAGCGAGTACTGATTGAAACCACCGGGCTTTCAATATCAGGCATTTCCCGGACCGAAAGCTTAGAAAATGACACTAGACCAAAAACGCACAACAGTAAGCTTAATACCACCGCCGCCACAGGGCGCTTCACTGAAACATCGGATAACCACATTATTTGTCATCCTTTTGTATCGGTGAGCCATCCACATTGACTTCAGTAACGACAATGCCGTTTCTCATATTCACGATGCCTTGCACCACAATCTTATCGCCAATGGCTAAACCTTTATCAATCACCACTTGATTGTCGATCCGCGCGCCAAGCCAAACTTCCGTGCGTATTACTTTATTATTGCTATCAATCACATAGACATAGCGTTTAGTGCCTGAATATTCGAGTGCTTGAACGGGAATAATGGGCGCTTCAATCGCTGGGAAATTCAACTTAGTAGAAAGCAACATCCCGGGTTTTAGCTTGCCATCTTGGTTATCGAAATGAATACGGACACGCAAATTCAAGGTTTCACGGTTAATGCGAGAATCAATACCCACAACTTTGCCGGTAAACTCGTTTTTTGCCCAAGCATTACTCTTCGCCGTCACCGTCATACCTTTACTGATTAACGAAAGGTAACGCTCTGGCACTTGGATATCGAGTTGCATCACCGATAGGTCATCTAAAGTCAGCAATTCCGTCCCTGCACTGACCATTTTGCCCAAACTAAAATCAATAAAACCAACGGTGCCATTAAATGGCGCGCTAATGCGCAGATCGTTTAAATTTGCGTTTGCTGCATCTAAACGTGCTTGAGCAATATCAACACTCGCTTTTTGCGCATCGATTTCCGTTTGGGTAATGGCGTTCCGTTTGACCAAACGTTCAAACTCTTTCAACTTACGCTGTTCATCGTTCAAATAGGCTTGAGCCTCTGAAAGTGCGGCTTTGGCTTTATCATCATTAAGCTGAATTAAGAGCTGACCTTTCTTGACCTCTTGATTGGCTTTAATCGCAATATGACTGACCTTTCCCGAAACTTCAGATGAGATCTCCACTGCTCGTTCAGCTTCTAATTTACCAATCAGTGAAAGAGACTGAGACACTTGATGAGTTGCCACACGCTCTGCGACCACCGCAACGGCTTGTGGTGCTTGCGCAGCGAACGCACTTAACGGTGTGGTAAGCAAAGTAACCATCATTAACGAAAGAATAGACGTGTTTTTCATAGTTTTTATTCAACAATAAATAGACTGATTGAATTGTAACTGCTTATACGACGCTCGAACGTCAAGGAGTGTAAATCTTATTAAATATCTGTAACGTGCGTCATAACTTAGCCTCCTCCGGCAGCTTTTTAGGCGTCACACACAGGCTATACCCAAACAACCTGAAGTTGCAGGTAGGCGGCAAGTAAATTCA
>NZ_NDIM01000264.1:0-5197 GCF_002241375.1 Vibrio sp. V19_P1S1T109
GTATTACCATTCCATGCGCGGAAAAAATTCCGTCAAATGGGGCGAGAGCCACTCTTTTTAAATATGCATTTCGTTTGGCAAATAAAATATCCCCCTTCTTTATTGCAAGTTTTTGTCCTTTTAAAACAACATCACTCCCCCATCTTTTGACCTGCAAGCTTCCGCTATCAAGATGTTCCAAGCCGATATAGTATTTCTCGTCTCCCGGAACTGGATTTTTTCTCTCAGAGATTAGTTTTGCTACTTCTCCAAACTTCAATAGCTGTGAGCCTTCATTGTACTGCTTATCCATTAATGCTCCCACTTTGCTGGTCATTCTCATCACCAAGAGAGTCAGCTAGGTGATTTAGAAGGTTATTGGTTTGTTTTTTCAGTTGAACACGACATACTTTCCAAGATTCGATTGCATGCTCAATATCATAAGATTCCTCTTCAACCGTTGCCTGCACATACAGCGGAATCGACAAGTTGTAAAGGTTCTGTTGAATGGTTTCCATTTCAACCAAAGCCGTAATATCACTTTGCTTCTCTGGTGAAAAATAGGCATCACAGAGTACAGCTAAGTCATTATCAGACAGGTGACTATGAGCTCGCTCACGGGTTACATGTTGTACGCCATTAATAAACAACACCTTGTTTTTGCGCTCGGCGGGTTTATTGCAATTAAGCACCACCACGCAGGATTCCATCGGCGAGTTATAAAAAAGGTTTTTGCCTAGACCAATCACCGCTTCGATGATGTCTGATTCTATGATTTGTTTGCGGATCACTTGCTCAGAATCACGGAACAGCACACCATGAGGCCAAAGCATGGCCGCACGGCCAGTATCCGGTTTTAAGCTTTTGATGATATGGGTATAGAAACCGTAATCCGCACAACCTTGTGGTGGCACGCCGTACATATTGCGCCCATAAGGGTCAGCGGCAAATTTTTCACGGTTCCACTTTTTGATCGAATACGGCGGGTTAGCAAAGATAACATCGAACTGTTTAAGTTGATCGTTCTCGATAAACTTAGGGTCGCCTAGAGTATCGCCACGCATAACATCAAACTCTTCGATGTCATGCAGGAACATGTTCATGCGCGCAATGGCAGAGGTTAGCAGGTTTACTTCTTGGCCATACAAATGAACGCTACGCCACTCTTTACCCTGAGAACGCAGATCCATCACTGCATTAAGCAGCATACCGCCGGTACCGCAGGTTGGGTCGTACGCACTCTCACCCGGCTTAAGCTTCATGATACGTGTCATCAAATGAACAACGGTACGATTGGTATAGAACTCGGCAGCCGTATGGCCTGAATCGTCCGCAAATTTTTTAATCAGGTACTCGTAAGCCTCACCCAGGTCATCTTGAGCAACAGACTTAATGCCTAGTGGGATTTTGCTGAAATGCTGAATAAGGTCTGATAGCAAGTGATCTGGCAAGCGCTCTTTGTTGGTCCACTGCGCATCACCAAATACACCATGCAAACGTTCGTTCTTTGCTTCAATCAAACGCAAAGCATTTTGAATCGCTTCACCAATGTCTTTACTGGTATTGCGAACTTTCTCCCAGCTTGCTTCTTCTGGAATATCGAAACGGTGATACATTGACATCGCGGCATATTCAGCATCACCTTCGTGCAGCTCTAGCGCTTCGTTATACTCTTCTAGATATACATCCGATAGGCGCTTAAAGAACAGCAGTGGGAATACGTACTGCTTGTAATCAGATGCATCAATTTGACCACGCAGGAACTCGGCTGCGCCCCACAGTAGCTCTTCTAGTTTGTTTTTATTCATAGCTCAAAGCCCTCTTTGATTAATAAGGCTTCTAACTCTTGTTCAGCGGCATCTAAGGCTGCTAATTTTTGTTGGAAATCTTTCAACGCTTCTTCTACAGTAATGGTTTCTTCTTCTAGCGGCTTTTGTACATAACGAGCGATGTTCAAGTTGAAATCGTTCTCTTCAATCTCGCTATGTGGCACCCAACGTGCAACACCTTCAATGTCGTCTGCCTCCGGTCCCTTGGTGCGCATCTTCTGATAGATGTCATAGATCTCATCAGCTTGAGGCTCTGACAAAGTATTTTGCGCGCGACCTTTAGTGAAGATTTCTTCCGCATTCACAATCAGTACATGATCTTTATGCTCTTCTGGTCTTGCTTTACGCAACACGAGAATACAAGCCGGGATGCCTGTACCGTAGAACAGGTTCGATGCCACACCGATTACCGCCACGATGCAGTTTTCTTTTAACAACTTGGTTCTAATTCTACCTTCAGCACCACCACGGAAAAGCACACCATGTGGCAGCACTACCGCCATGCGCCCTTCACCGTTTAATGAAGCAAACATATGCTGGACCCAGGCGAAATCACCGTTGGTTTTAGGGGCTAAACCAAAGCTTGCACGCCCATAAGGATCACTTGTCCAATAATCATGTCCCCACTCTTTTAAGCTAAATGGAGGGTTTGCAATTACGCAGTCAAAATCTTCTAGTCGGTCATTTTTCAGGAACTTAGGGTCACGAAGTGTATCACCACGAACGATTTCAAAATCTTCTTGTCCATGTAGGAACAAGTTCATTCGAGCAATCGCTTCGGTAGTCAGGTTCTTCTCTTGACCTTTGATTTTAAGAAGACGTGGGTCGCCGCCACTCTCTTTAACGTGGTGGATGGTTTCAAGCAGCATACCGCCTGTACCACAAGCCGGGTCATAAACACTCTCATTGGCTTGTGGATCTAGAATATTGACCATAAGACGAACAATGGTACGCGGTGTATAGAACTCACCTGCTTTCTTGTTTGCTTTATCAGCAAAGCGCTTGATGAGGTATTCGTAAGCACGACCCATATCATCATTACGCACACTCGATACGCCAAGGTTAACCTTGTTGAAGTGATTGAGTAATGTCGATAACAGTTCGTCTGATAGGCGCTCTTTGTTGGTCCAGCTCGCATCACCAAAAATACCATGTAGCTGTGGGTTTTCTAGTTCAATGCCACGGAATGAATCTTTTAGGGCTTGGCCAATATCCTTGGTTTCTGCAAACACATCTTTCCAATGACAGTTAGCTGGAATTTGGATGCGGTGAAACATATCGCCTTTCGCAAGATCTTCATCATCCACTTGCTCCATCGCCTCTGCGAACTCTTCATCGTAAACATCGCAGATACGCTTAAAGAACAAGATTGGGAAGATGTAGGTTTTATAGTCTGAAGCGTCAATAGGGCCCGTGATTATATGGGCCGCATGCCAAAGGTGTGCTTCTAAGTCTTTGAGATCTATTAATGTCATTGCTTGCTCTTATTCTCTTGTATCCACGCTTCAAGGTCTTCACGTTTGAAACGCCAAGAACCGCCGACTTTGAAACCAGGAAGCTTTCCTTCGCTTGCTAATCTATATGCTGTTTTTTCGGCCAACTTTAGGTAAGCAGCCACCTCTTTCAAGGTTAAAATTTGGTCTACCATTCAGAGTGTTATCTCATATTGGTTTTATTCATCAGAATTGATGGTGAGAGAATATGGGAAAATTGGGGAATCGGCAATGTGAGATAACTCAATACAAGACTGAGTGCATAGAAAAAATACAGATCCCCACCAGCTTTCGCTGGTGGGGATTCATTCTATTAGTAGCATTTCATAACTATCAATACGGTGATTGCTTGAACGATAACCTCTCCGCGATGTTGATAATTCAGTAACTACAGAGTTTCAGACAAGCATTCACCTAGGGAGTTAGCGATGTCTCTTTGCATTGTGTGGGACTCTCGCCTAGTGGGTAGTCATTCGTACTAAGGTGATTCAGCTTTCTGTATGTTTTATCAAAATAGCGCTTGTCGGACCAAACCTGAATATCGCCGATAACAAATAAGTGTTTTTTTGCTCGGGTAACAGCTACGTTCAACAAATTTGGTTTTGAAGAAGCCCAAGATGCCCCGCCACTGTTTTTAGTGTCACAACCGAGAACCAAAATAACGGTATCATTCTCCTTGCCTTGGAAAGTGTGCACAGTCCCGACGTTGTATTTCAAAAAGTTGTTAAACTCCTTTTCATTCCAACTCGAGTTACTAAGCAGCTCTGACTTGCTACGCCTCAGATCTTCTTTCAACTCTTTTCTTACCGCTTTAAATGGTGTTATTAGATAAATGCTGCTTAAGTCGCCATCGTGCGCTGCTAATTCAAATAAAAGAGTTTTAACATCCTCACCCAACTCACGCTTGTATTGTTTGAGTACACAGTCTCCTTGTGAATCATTCCACCGATTGTGTCCTAAAGCCTTATGAATTCTTGACTCAACGTCTTTATCGTTGTCAGAACCATGTATCATTCGACTGTTATAAGCTATTTCATTCGAAATGCTAAACATTGGCTCGATACATCTACGATGTACCCATAACGGTATGCCTATCCATTGTTCTTCACCATCCATATCTATCATACAGCCATATGGATTAACGCGATCGGCTAACGTCTGAACTGACCACATACAAGGGTCCCACTTCTCTGATTTTTCTTGCAACTTAGATTGCATTAAGTAGTCAATCAGCTCTGGTGGAGATGTAAACACAGGTTCAATTTGCAGAGGGTCTCCAACAACCACCGCTCGCTTAGCACGAAGCAAACCACCTACAGCAGATTGTGGTACTGCTTGCCCTGCCTCATCAATCATTAGCCAACCTAGAGATTCTGGCGGCAGCTTAGAAAACATATTTCCCAATGAAGCAAAAGTCGTCGAAACAACGGGGACAAACATAAATAGTATCTGCCAAATCGCCAATGCATTCTCGCTATTCTTACCTAATACAACATCATTGATTTTAACTATCTGCGTTCGGAAGGTACTCTGCTTACTAGCCTCTATCAGCCAAGCCTCATGAAGCTGTAACGCAGCCGAATAGATGTCAGACCGCAATTCATTGATAGTCTCGTGCTGCCAGCATGCGTGCCTCTGCCTATCATGTCCCTCGATATCATCAGTCACTTCCGGTAAGTGATACACCTTAAACTCAGTTTTATAGGCATCTAACTGTTCTAAGAGCTTCCTTTTTTCTAGCTCTTTAGATTGAATATCAAGCTGCTGCTGCAAAATTTTCTTTGTACATCCTTTTCTTTCGATTTCTTTGGAATCAACATTACCAATAATCAAGCGAATAGATTTTTTGACATTTTCGTACTCACCGAGTTTTTGAGATAGTGAAGCCTTATATTG
>NZ_NDIM01000349.1:0-5167 GCF_002241375.1 Vibrio sp. V19_P1S1T109
CGCCAATGCTTCGGCCGCTTTAATACCATCAATGCCTGCTGATAAAATCCCGCCAGCATAACCTGCACCTTCACCTGCCGGATAAAAGCCTTTCAGGTTGATGCTTTGGAAATCTTTACCCCGTTTAATGCAAATAGGTGATGACGTGCGAGTTTCTACTCCAGTTAACAAACCATCATCAGAGGCAAATCCTTTGATCTGCTTATCAAACGCTGGGATCGCTTCACGAATGGCTTCAATGGCAAAATCAGGCAACGCTTTTGAAATATCTGTCAACTTGATGCCGGGTGTAAAAGAGGGTTCGACATCACCTAACGCACTCGGATCACGACCTTGTAAAAAGTCACCAATTTTTTGTGCTGGCGCATCGTAGTTTTCGCCGCCAAGTTGATAAGCTCTTGATTCAAGCTCACGTTGGAAGCGCACGCCCGCCAGCGGATCACCGGGATAATCACGTTCAGGATCAATACCCACCACAATCGCACTGTTAGCATTACGTTCTGCGCGAGAATATTGGCTCATGCCATTGGTCACAACGCGCCCCTCTTCAGAAGTAGCCGCCACTACCGTGCCACCGGGGCACATGCAGAAGCTATAAACAGTGCGGCCATTCTTACAGTGGTGAACCAATTTGTAGTCCGCCGCGCCAAGAATGGGGTTACCCGCATTCGAGCCAAAACGCGCTTCATCAATCATTGATTGTTTATGTTCAATACGGAACCCTACTGAAAAGGGTTTGGCTTCCATATAAACGCCACGTTCATGCAACATTTCAAAGGTATCACGTGCGCTATGACCGACCGCAAGGACAACATGACGCGTTTTAATTTCTTCACCATTTGACAGCGTAAGCCCGGTAATTTGCCCTTCTTCGATGTGAATGTCATCAACACGAGTACTAAAACGAATTTCACCGCCTAATTCGATGATTTTGGCACGCATTTTTTCAATCATGGTCACCAATTTGAACGTGCCAATGTGCGGTTTGCTCACGTACATGATTTCAGCAGGTGCGCCCGCAGCGACAAATTCTGTAGTGACCTTACGACCATAGAAGTTAGGATCTTTCACTTGGCTATAGAGTTTTCCATCAGAAAAAGTTCCCGCTCCACCTTCGCCAAACTGCACGTTAGATTCAGTATTCAATGTACGTTTACGCCAAAAACCAAAGGTATCTTTGGTGCGTTCGCGCACTTCTTTACCACGCTCGACAATGATTGGGTTAAACCCCATTTGAGCAAGAATCAGTCCTGCGAATAGACCACAAGGGCCAAAGCCTATCACCACTGGGCGCTCAGTAAGATTCGCTGGCGCTTGAGCAACGAATTTGTACTCCATATCCGGCGTCACTTTCACATGCGGATCATCAGCAAACTGAGCAAGCAACTCTGTTTCATTCTCCACGCTCACATCTAGCGTGTAAATCAGCATGATTTTCGTTTTCTTACGAGCATCGTAGCCACGTTTAAACACATTGAATGAAAGAACTTGTTCATCAGCAATACCAAGTTTTTCAGTAATAGCAGCAAAAATTGCCCCTTCCTCGTGGTCCAAAGGAAGTTTAATTTCGGTTAAACGTATCATGTCGGTGTCTCGTTTTAGTCGGTGTCTTAGCCAAAGCCGCAAGCGGCCCGCTCACAATGGCGCGCATTTTACGGGAAATAGCGTTATCTGTCATACTAAATCCCGAATTCATCACACGTTACGCTAGATATTGATAGCGTTGGATGTTGAAATTTAACTTGGGATGCGTATTATCCCCATTCTTCATTTTTGACTAACTAAGAGCTGATCATCATGGCGTTTGTCGTAACGGATAATTGCATCCAATGTAAATTTACTGACTGTGTCGCGGTATGCCCTGCAGATGCCTTTCACGAAGGCCCCAATTTTATGGTGATCAACCCCATTGAATGCATTGATTGCGGTTTATGTGTTCCTGAATGTGCAGCTCAAGCTATCTTTCAAGAAGATGAACTCCCAGAAGATCAGAAGATTTACATCGAACTCAATGCTGAGCTTGCCGATATATGGCCGGTGCAAACCGAAGTCAAACCAGCCATGGATGATGCTGAAAAATGGAATGGCGTGCCAAACAAACTGGGGATGTTAGAGAAGTAGTCTTTTCTTTTTATAACTAGCGTTATAAAAAAAGCGCAAACACGGCATCCGTTATCACGCTTTTTGACGACAATCCAAAGCAACAACTTTTAAGCTTTACTTATTGACCGAGTGATCTTGGTTTGATCTAGTGATGTTGGCGGCGCAGGTTATCCAAAATAATACCCGTAGCCATTGCTACGTTAAGTGACTCTGCTCCCCCGAAGGCGGGAATGGTGATTTTGTCGGTGACATATTGAGCCGCTTCGGCACGAATACCATGCGATTCACTGCCCATCAATAAAATCCCTTCTGCTGCAAATTTCGTATGATGTACGCTCTCACCTTCTAAAAAAGCCCCATAAACAGGTAGATTTGAACTCTGTAAATAAGCACTCAAATCCACTTGGCTCACCGTAACACGCCCAAAGCTACCCATGGTGGCACTGATGGTCTTGGGATTGTATGGATCGGCGCAATCGTGGCTAGCGACAATGTGTTTAATGCCATACCAATCAGCAACACGGATAATCGTCCCTAAATTACCGGGGTCAGAAACACCATCGAGAGCGATCATCAATCCTTTCGCTTCAGGCACCGTCACTTCGGGGATCTCAACGACGGCGATTGCCGCATTATTGCTCACCAAGGTGCTGGCTTTGGTTAAGTCATCTAATGTGGCCTCAATGCATTCAAAAACACTAAGCTCAACGCGGTTTTGTGCGATAAACTCCGCAGTGGCAAAAACCTGCTTCACCGTCAGTTGGCTGTTAATCAATTCCAACACGTTCTTTTCGCCTTGCACTAAAAACAGGCCATGAGCCTTGCGCTGTTTCTTTTGGCCTAAAGCACGAAGTAGTTTCAGTTGGTTTTTTGAAATCATAAAATATCCGCAGTGAGGTAAGGTTGGCCTAGTAAAAACGCCGCATTATAGAGTAAAGGCCGTCAGAGCTAAAGCAGTGTAAGTCGAGTTTCAATACCATATGTTCAGTTACTAACAAACAAGGAAATCCATATGAAACGTTTTCTTCCCTCTTCCGTTATGTTAACCCCCTTTGTCGTCAAGCATTATGATCAACAAGATAGTGATCAACTTGAAGATGATCATCATAAAGAGCCCAACGACAATGACACAAAAGAGAACGAAGAATCGAGCTAAAAGCTCAGACATTAGTTTATAATCCACTCATTAAATAACTTTACAACCCATTTTTTGACGTTATTATCGCGACGCAAACGTTTCCCCAACCCGTACAATACTAAATAATGAGGGTTTTATGCTGCCTGATATTGAAATTTGCCGCGCCACTTCATTAACCTCCATAGAGGCTATCGCTAACAAAGCAGGATTCACCGCCAGCGAATTCCACAGCCAAGGCCGCTTTAAGGCGAAAATTTCATTAAGTTGCCTTGAACGTTTGCAAACACAAACGGTTGGAAAGTTAATCCTTGTGACTGCCATTACCCCAACGCCATTAGGGGAAGGAAAAACCGTCACGACCATAGGCCTATCACAAGGAATGGCAAAATTGGGTCATTCGGTGATGGCATGTATTCGTCAACCCTCAATGGGACCAATCTTTGGTGTTAAGGGCGGAGCCGCTGGCGGCGGTTATTCACAAGTGGCACCAATGGAAGAGCTCAATTTGCATCTCACTGGCGATATCCACGCCGTAACAGCCGCGCATAACCTTGCGGCAGCGGCGATAGATGCCCGGATCTATCACGAACAGCGCCTTGGTTATGACGATTTCGAGCAGCGCACCGCAATGAAAGCACTGCGTATCGACCCGAATAATGTGGTTTGGAAGCGAGTGATGGATCACAACGATCGCGCACTGCGCATGGTCACCGTGGGCCGAAATGAAACGGATAAATCAATCAATGGCTTTGAACGTGAAGACGGTTTTGATATTTCAGCGGCTTCTGAGCTGATGGCGATTCTTGCATTAGCCAAAAACTTAAACGATCTGCGTCAACGGATTGGGCGAATTGTCGTCGCCTATAGTCACCATGGTACACCGATTACCACTGAAGATTTGCAAGTCGCTGGGGCGATGGCTGTCAGTATGAAAGAGGCGATTGAACCTACATTAATGCAAACGTTAGAAGGCGTACCGACACTGATTCACGCCGGGCCTTTTGCCAATATCGCGCACGGTAACTCTTCTATTATCGCTGATGACATCGCCACAAGGTTAGCCGAATTTACTGTAACGGAAGGCGGCTTTGGCTCTGATATGGGATTTGAAAAGGCGTGCAATATTAAAGCCGCGACATCTGGGAAAGCGCCAGATTGCGCCGTTATCGTCACCACACTTCGCGGCTTAAAAGCGAACTCTGGTCTGTATGAATTGCGTCCCGGCCAGCCAGTTCCCGACACTCTATTTCAGCCAGACCATGCCGCGTTGGTGTCCGGTTTTGAAAATCTCAAATGGCATATTGAAAATGTGAGTAAGTATGGAATACCCGCCGTAATTGCCATTAACCGCTTTCCACAAGACAGCCAAGAAGAGCTTGAGCAGCTCGCAATGATGATTCACGCACTACCCTACCAGGTAGAGGTTGCACTGAGTGAAGGTTTTGCTCTTGGAGGCGAAGGGACGACTGAGCTTGCTTCCAAAGTCATTAAGCAGTGTCAAAAAGTGAGTACGTTCACACCGTTATACCAAGCACAGCAGACGATCAAAGATAAGATCAACGCCGTAGCGAAAAAGGGCTATGGCGCGGCAAGCGTCACTTTTACTGATAAAGCACGACGTCAAATGCACAACATGCAAGAGCAAGGTTACGGGAAGCTTGCTGTCTGTTTGGCGAAGACGCCGCTTTCAATTTCAACCAACGCTGCGATTAAAGGCGCACCAAAAGGTTTTGATGTACCGATCCGCGAATTAAAGCTCTGTGCGGGTGCTGGCTTTATCTATGCGCTATGCGGCAACGTGATGACCATGCCGGGTCTTCCTGAAAAACCCGCCTTCATGTATTTAGACATTGATTCTAAAGGAAATATTATCGGCCTAACCTGATATTATTGTTCGAAATTAACCTTTCTGAGCACAAATCTTCG
>NZ_NDIM01000121.1:0-5159 GCF_002241375.1 Vibrio sp. V19_P1S1T109
CTTCAATATCGGAATTGATTGCTTTTAGTTCGGTCATATCTACCTCTGGGTGATAAAAATATTTATTGTTAGTTATACCTTGAACACCAATTTTCCTGGCATATACACTTACATTGCTTAAAGCGTGCCAACACACAATATATTAAATAAAATCAACAGTTTAAAACATCCTTAAAACAAGGATAACACACTGTGTTGTGGGCAACACACTAAGTTCATATGATGTGACACACTAACAACACGCTTATGTGTATTCATAGTTAACTCATTGACTAGCAACTAGGTTTTAATAATTAATTGGAATTAGCTTTAGGCTTCAATAAATGATGGATGAAAACCATAAAGCATTGGCTGGAACGGATTAAAGGGGGCGGTTAAAATGAATTAACATACTTAGGCTAATCCAAGGATGGTTGATTTAGTTAAATCGTTAACTCAGAAATGTCCACCGACGTTTCAGATCTTCCTGAACCCTACTAAATGTTACTGCCAAACTTCATGTTGACCAAAAACACTGAGAGGAGGTCATCATGAGAAAGTTATCATCTGGAAAATGCAGTGGCATCAAAAGGCCATTTAAGCTTGAAGAGATCTGGCGGATCAGAACTAGGCTAGAGATTGAAAATGATCTGATGCAGCTCGCACTACTGAACCTAGCTATAGATAGCAAGTTAAGAGCGAGTGATTTGCTAAAACTACACGTTTACGATGTTTCTTCGCAAGGAGTTATCTATGAAAGGGTTCAGTGCATCCAGCAAAAAACTGGCACCGATGTCCACTATGAGATTACTCCGAGAACACAGCAAAGTATTAGCCGATGGATTTTTGCAGCATCTCTAGAGGCAAGCAGTTTTCTATTCCCGAGTAGCCGACGCACTGGGCAACCTATCAGCTACTCATTCTATCGTTCAATTATCAGGAATTGGGCTGCAAAACTGGGACTGAATGCTGACTATTACGGCACTCATTCCATGCGCCGCACCAAAGCCACTTTAATCTATGCCAGAACGAAAAACATCAGGGCCGTACAGATCTTACTTGGACATTCGAAGCTAGATAACACAATTCGATACCTTGGCGTTGAGCTAGAAGACGCTCTGAGGTTGTCTGAGAAAACAGACTGCTGACAGACAGGAGACAGGAGCTGCCACAGGCTTTTCTTCTGAAAAGCCTGTGGCCCAAAACAATTCAGAGCTTCTCTTATTTTGGATAGGTAAGGCTGCACAAAGCTTTGATGATACGTAGTGAAAACTGTCGTTTTTATTCAATCTTTAGCTAAGAGCAAGAACTATGATGTGTGACATCGAAAAGCAATGCTCACTTGAAGAGTCATTGTATAGCATGCAGGATAAAAACGATGTTAAACATTAAACCAATCGATAACCTAGAACAGATTCATTCCCTAAAACAAGTGTACTTTGCTCAATCCACCGCACCCTTAGACGGTATGTGGCATTTCGGTTTTGTACCAATGGCGACTCACTACGGGTTCTATGAACAAGGTGCTCTTGTAGGATACTGCTGTATCAACAGTGATGGTTATATGCTGCAATTTTATCTATCCACCGAGGCGAACACCGATCAAAGAGATTTATTTACGTTAATTACTGATGGAAACAGCTCTGTCATTGGTGACGTTAAAGGCGCTTTTGTTAGCACAGCTGAGACTCAATATCTATCGCTGTGCATGGATAACTCTTTACAGTTTACAGTCAATGCGTTGATGTATCAGCAGATGGAAAAAAGCGATGAAAACGTCCAATGTAACGTTGAACTACAGCAAGCATCCACTGATCAATTGGAGCAGTTTGTTGAATTTGCTGCGGCTAACATTGGAGCACCCAAAGAATGGTTAACTGGCTATTACAACAACCTAATCAATTGCAAAGAACTATTTGGTTACTGGCAGGGAACAGAACTACTTGCCGCAGGTGAATGCCGCTTATTCGACGAATTTCAAACGGAATATGCCGATCTGGGCATGATTGTCGCGCAGTCACAACGTGGGAAAGGCATTGCTACTCAAGTGCTTCACTGGCTCGTAAAAAGCGCCAATGAGCGTAACTTAACGCCAATTTGTTCTACCGAGAGCAGTAATGTAGGTGCGCAAAAGGCAATAAAACGAGCGGGTCTCACGGCAGTCAATCGTATTGTCCAGATTGAATTCGAACTATAGTAACGAATCACAAACTATTTCTGGCTATGCTAGGCTGCTCTGAAATGGGCGTCCCTCATCAAGTTATAGGAATTCTAGATGCTCCATTGGTTATTATCACCGAAAGCTCCAACTGTCGCTAAGTATGTTCAATGCTATTGGCTGATTGAAAAACAACCGAATGCCGAGAGCTATCCATTCCCGAAGCTTAACCCTGACCCTTGTGCTCACTTAATCATTTCGCCCAAAAATCAACGCTATCGTTATGATTTCAATTCGGCTGCTTCTATAGGATTAGGAAGTCATTGGCTCTATCCCCATCAACAAACCGTTGCACTAGATCATACCAATCCGTTCGTTCATCTTGGGATTAAATTTCATACTGGAGCCTTGTATAGCTTGCCCCAATTTTCGAAGCAAGTGGCTCTTTTAGAGCAATCCATGTTACTCGATCAAGTTGAAGAGGTAGCAAGCGGTGACAGGCTTTATAATCTATTGGATTTAGATGAGTTAATTACTCTTGCTCAAAGTGACCCGAATAATTGTGTTGATCAACTCGATACGAAATTAACACCGTGGCTCAAACTGTGCTCTGAAGATAAGCACAGTGAACTTACTCGGCAAGCTTTGAAGCATCTTGATAATACCCCCATCTCTGATTTGGGAGAGCGGCTTTTTTGCTCACAACGAACCTTAGAGAGAAGCTTTCAGCGTGTGACTGGAATGACGCTGAAGCAGTGCCAATCCATGAATCGATTAGAGGTGATGTTAGAGTATATTTATCAGCGAGACTCAGACGCACTCGACTGGGTAGATATTGCGTTCAGATTTGGATTTAGTGACCAACCCCATTTAATCCGCTACCTAAAAAAGCAGTTAGGATTAACGCCGAAAACCTATGAAAAAGAGCGAGGGTTAACAATTGATGTCTATGGTGGTATCACAGCTAGCAACGATTGAGATTGTCGGAAATGTTCAATCTCAGAACCGTTTAATTTGGATAATATCAGGCAATACCAAACAATTTACCAACGGAATATCGGAATGATTAGAAAACTCAAGCCAACAGATATTGAACGCATTTTAACAATTTGGCTTAATGCATCCATCAAGGCTCACGGTTTTGTATCGCCAGAGTTCTGGAAGTCACAAGTTCCCAGCATGCGTGATATCTACATCCCTGCCTCAGAGACTTATGTATATGAAAAAAATGGTGAGATTGTAGGGTTCTACTCGCTATACGAAGACATGTTAGCGGCAATTTTTGTTGCACCAGAGCATCAATGTAAAGGTATTGGTAAAGAGTTAATCGCTCATGTTAAGCCTCAAAGAAATACTCTAACTCTTTCTGTATATAAAGCCAATCACGCAAGCTATCAGTTCTATCTAAAGCAAGGGTTTATCACCATCAGTGAGCAGTTGGATGAGCATACGGGACATCCTGAGTGCATGATGAAGTGGGATCGATATTAGTCACTGGAGTTGTTGTTAGCTCACTTTTGTCCAAAAATCGTTTTACAGCCTAACAAAAAGGCGAACTTCTCAGTTCGCCTTTATTATTGAATATTGATAACAAAGTCAGTCACAACCTAAAAGATGATCATAAACTGTGACGACGCGCCATCAACACCAGCACCTACTCTTGATAGTTATCAATACTTGGGCATGAGCAGACAAGGTTACGGTCACCGTATACGTTATCGACACGGCTCACGGTTGGCCAGTATTTTGATGCCTTAGTATGAGTGGATGGGAAGCAAGCCGTTTCACGAGAATATGGATGAGCCCATGCTTCACTCGCGAGATCCGATTGTGTATGCGGCGCATTCACTAACGGGTTGTCGGCTAATGGCCATTCGCCTGATTGAACTTTCTCCATTTCGGCGCGAATCGCAATCATCGCCTCGCAGAAGCGATCCAATTCGGCTAAGTCTTCCGATTCGGTTGGTTCAATCATCAAGGTGCCAGCAACAGGGAAGGACATCGTCGGTGCGTGGAAACCGTAATCCATCAAACGTTTAGCAATGTCTTCTTCGCTGATACCTGTCGCTTCTTTAAGCGGACGAATGTCAATAATGCATTCGTGCGCTACGCGGCCGTTACTACCACGGTAAAGAATAGGGTAGTGTGGGCGCAGTCTTTCCATCACATAGTTAGCATTTAAAATAGCGACTTGAGTAGCCGTGGTTAAGCCTTCTGCACCCATCATGGCAATATAAGCCCATGAGATAGGTAAAATAGAAGCGCTGCCTAAATCGGCCGCAGATACGGCGTGATCGCTGCCTTCAACTCCCCCTTCAATATGTCCCGGTAGGAAAGGCGCTAGGTGAGATTTTACACCAATCGGCCCCATACCTGGGCCGCCGCCGCCATGTGGAATACAGAATGTTTTGTGCAGGTTGAGGTGAGAAACATCAGAGCCAATAAAGCCCGGATTGGTCAAACCAACTTGCGCGTTCATGTTGGCACCATCAAGGTAAACTTGGCCGCCTGCGGCGTGAACCATGTTACACACTTCTTTAACTTGTTCTTCGTAAACGCCGTGCGTTGAAGGATAAGTGATCATGATGCTAGAGAGGTTCTCTTTATGCTTCTCAATTTTGTCTGCGAGGTCTGCGATATCAACGTTGCCGTTATTATCACATTTCACGACCACTACTTTCATCGAAACCATTGAAGCGGTTGCAGGGTTGGTGCCGTGTGCTGAGCTCGGAATTAAGCAGACGTTACGGTGCCCTTCACCACGGCTTTTGTGGTAGCGCTGAATCGCCACAAGCCCTGCATATTCGCCAGAAGCACCGGAATTTGGTTGTAGCGAGAAGGCATCATAGCCTGTGATTTCACAGAGCTTTTCTTTTAAATCCTTAGCGAGAGCGGCGTAACCTGCGGCTTGCTCTTTCGGTGCAAATGGGTGGATTGAACCAAATTCTGGCCAAGTGACAGGGATCATCTCGGCTGCGGCGTTCAGTTTCATGGTGCAACTGCCAAGCGGGATCATGCCGTG
>NZ_NDIM01000192.1:0-5113 GCF_002241375.1 Vibrio sp. V19_P1S1T109
CCATAAATACAGAAAGAAAAATAAGGAAAGCAGATGAAACACATAAGGAAAACCTTGCTTGCGTCAGCAATGGTAACACTATTTAACGTCAGTGCTTATGCGCACACCCCGATTGATTTAGGGGTAGTCAATGAAGATAAACTCATTGAAATGTTAGTGCGTAACGGTGTTGTGGATGCCAATGCTACCGATGCAGTCAAGCGCGATGCCTTGGATCGTTATTTAGAGCAAAAAATCAAATCGGGCTTCCACGGTGATGCGCAATTTGGTAAGCAAGCTCTTGAGCAACGCGCACGGGTATTAAAGACCATTGAAAAACAAAAAGGCCACCAAAAAGCCAGCGTTTTTGCTCTCGATATCAGCACCAAACGCACCGATAAGGTATTAGCGCTTTTAATTGATTTTCCCGATTTACCTTGGAACGATAACCGCCTGACCAAAGAGCATACTGAAATGCTCTATGCCAGCTACAATCCACCTCACTATCAAGATCTGCTTTTTTCCGATGCGGGCTATGCAGGCCCTAATGGAGAAAATTTCATCTCGATGCGTCAGTATTATGAAAGCGAGTCTGGGCAAAGCTACAGTGTGGCCGGGCAAGCCGCAGGTTGGTATCGCGCGTCTAAAAACGCCGCGTTTTACGGGGGCAACTCTGCAACAACAGACAAAGATATGAATGCGCAAGAGTTGGTGCGCGAAGCACTGAACCAACTGGCGCAAGACCCTAGTATTAATCTGGCCGATTACGATATTGAAGATCGTTACGATTACAATGGTAATGGCAACTTCCGCGAACCGGACGGCGTAATCGATCACTTGATGGTGTTCCATGCATCCGTTGGTGAAGAAGCCGGCGGCGGTGTGCTTGGACCTGACGCCATATGGTCCCACCGTTATAATCTCGGCCAACCTTATGTCCTTCAAGGCACAAAAAGTACGCTTCCAGATCGCTTTAACGGCCAATATGCCGCCTTTGATTACACCATGCAACCGATTGATGCGGCCGCTGGGGTTTGCGCACACGAGTATGGCCACGATTTAGGTTTGCCTGACGAATACGATACCCAATACACAGGTAAAGGTGAGCCAGTTTCCTATTGGTCCATCATGTCTTCTGGCAGTTGGGCCGGAAAAATTGGCGGAACACAACCGACGGCATTCAGCTCTTGGTCTAAACAGTTCTTACAAAAAGCGGTCGGTGGTCGTTGGATCAATGACGATCAAATTTCGATTGCAGAGTTAGAGAAAAATCCTCGCGTATTTACCCTATTCCAAACCACTGACAATGCTCGACCAAATATGGTGAAGATTGATTTACCACTGAAACGTGCTGATGGAGTGAAGCCTTATCAAGGTTCGTCCGCTTTTTATTCAAACCGAGGCGATGATCTGAAAAATAGCATGTCTCGTAAGCTTTCTATCCCTACAGGTGAACAAGCTACGCTGAATTTTAAAGCATGGTATCAGATTGAAAAAGACTACGACTTTGCACGCGTACTGATCAATGGTAAAGCGATTGCAGGTAACATCACCACCATGGATGACCCGTACAATACAGGGCTTGTACCTGCTATTGCTGGTCAGTCGGATGGCTGGGTCGATGCGATATTTGACGTCTCCCAGTGGGCAGGCCAAGAAGTGACACTCAGCTTTGACTATGTCACTGATGGCGGCTTAGCCATGGAAGGTCTTTACCTTGATAACCTACAGTTAGAGGTCGACGGGCAGCAAACCCTTATTGATGATGCCGAAGGAACATCCACCTTCGCCTTTAAAGGTTACACCACCAACAATGGCTTCCATGAAGCGCCACACTATTATTTACTGCAATGGCGTAGCCACAATGACGTCGACCAAGGCTTAGCAAATATCAAACGCATGGGCCAGTTGATGACTTTCGAACCCGGCCTACTGGTTTGGTATGTGGATGAATCTTACACGGATAACTGGGTAGGTAACCACCCAGGTGAAGGTTGGTTAGGTGTCGTCGATGCGGATCAAAACGCATTGGTTTGGTCAAAAACTGGTGAGGCCGCACAAACGCGCTTCCAAGTGCGAGATGCAACCTTCTCATTGCAAGATCAAACACCTCTACGTTTAGTCGCTGCCGATGGTGATGTGCTCGAAGACACAAGCTTAATCGGTAATGGTAATTTCTCTGATGGCGCGGATTACAGCTCACCATTAGTATCAGATGCTGGGCGTAAGTTAACGGAATTTGGCTTGATGATCGACATCCTCAACCAAGGCCAAGACAATGAGTACGGCGTAATTCGCTTATCAAAAGTCAGCGAACAAAACCAAGCTCCTGTCGCCAACTTTGAGCTTAAAACCGACGGTTTATCTGTCAGTGCTCTCAACTACAGCCATGATGAAGATGGCGAGCTAGTCAGTTACGCATGGGATTTTGGCAACGGCCAAATGAGCAGTGAAATGGCGCCAAGCTGGAGCTACACCAAAGCAGGACAATACACCGTAAGCCTAACCGTAACGGATGATAAAGGCGCAATCAACACCACAACGCGCACAATACAGGTTGAAGTGCCTAACGCATTACCGCAAGCCAGTGCTAAATATATCCACCTTGGACGCTGGGTAACAATGTGGTCAACCAGCAGCGATAGCGATGGGCGTATTGTCGATACGGAATGGACCCTGCCGAATGGAAAAATAAAACGTGGCAAACTCTTCACCGCCATTTTCCCAAGCTCTGGAAAACATGAAGTGAAAATTAAAGTGATGGATGACAAAGGTGCAACAGTGACTAACACCATTGTGGTGAATTTGTAACCACCTATTCTATTTTCTCTTAGAGAACTTGAGCGCGGCTTCGGTCGCGCTCTTCTTTATTGGATAAACAGAATTAAAGCGATTGATCACTTAACCTTTCCAACGCCTCGACGCGTTTGAGTTGTTTGACCTCAAACGTTTGGGTACGCAGTTGCGTAATTTTCTGATTTTTTTCATCTTGGCTCAAACGCGTATTTTCAAGCACCGCCGAACGCTGTTGTAGATAGTTTTCGAGATGCTGAGAAAACTGCTCTCGTTGTTCACTAAGCTGCGTTAACCGCTGTACTCCTTGTTCGCCAACCAACTCGTTCCAAGCTAAGTATTGCTCTTGCGTGGACAAATGGCGACTCGCGTTGAGTGCTGGCAGTAGTTGTACATTGCGTTCACTGCGCTGAATGTATTCTGGCTGCTGCGCTAATAACGTTTGCCACTGCAACTGCTCATCATATGAATCTACTGCTTGAGCTTTAATACGCAGCTTTTCTAAGGCTAAATTTCGCAACGCATTCTCTTCACCAAACAGCATACTTTGCTGGTCAACGTTAAAAAATTGACTTTGTATTTTCAGTAACTGCTGATTGATCTCAGCTAAGGTAGCAAGATCGAGATTGGCGATGGAAGAATTAGCCTCTAACTCAGCTAATGCTTGTTTGTATTGGATAAACTGTTCAAAAAGCATTGGATCGATCACCACGCCCTCATCCTGCTCAGCATGCTGGGCAATGCGCAGCTCAACCTCAGGTAATGAACTCTCTCCTAATGTAGAGATAAAATAGTGAATTAAATCAAGACTCGATGCGCTGTCTATCTGCGTATCTTGTTGAGATGGCGTTTGTAACGCGCTCTGTGATGATACTGGCTTTTGCAGAAAAAGCACCGCACCGATGCTCCCCAAGATGATCACGATAAAACCAAATAGTGCGGGCTTTTTCATAGCCAATCCTTATAAAGTTTGATGTTACAAAACTTGAAGTTATAAACCTCGAAACTATCAACCTCGAGACTATCAACCTCGAAGTTATAAACCTTGAAGCTTCAATCGATTAGCGTGCTGGCGATACAAGGTAACGGGGTCAGTTTCAAAAAGGTGGTGTATCCCAAGCAAGCCGTTGATTTCATCTAAGTGGTTCATTTGGTAATCATCGCGGATCACCTTACCCAAGTGAGTACTGCATACGCCGACTAAACCATCATTAGGGCCATTAAAGACAAGCCCAGTCAACATCATCGCAGCATCAGTTGGGTCAAGGAGGTTGGTAAAGGTCGAAGATCCTGTCCACGAATAGTAATAAACACCATTGTCAGCCAGTAATTCACCATCACCACATTCACTGCTTGGAACGCCTTCTGGGTAGTGTTGATTAAACGCTAGCGAACCTTGGGTAGTTAAGGCTTCTAAGGAGGCTAAAGGATCTTGCTCTAGGTTACTTCCCCCAGAAAGCAGGCCAACCAAACCCGCCAATCCTTGCGCCATTTTGACAGCAATCGCTTCAGAAATGGAGCCCTCTTTAATGTGCCCACGCACTAAATCTGCCACGATTGAGCCTTTATTCACGCCACCAATGCTAGTCACGGACGCCACAAGATCGGGCCGAACTGATGCAACATAGCGAGCCGTTGGTCCGCCATGACTATGGCCAATCAGGTTAACTTTTTGAGCGCCCGTGGCAGCTAAAAGTGACTCCACTTGTTGCAATAGTTGTTCACCTCGCCGCTCAGAACTGTGAGTCGCGGAGACTTGAGCCACGTAGACCTTTGCGCCATCTTTCGTCAGTGATTGCGGAATGCCGTAGAAATAATCGACTCCGGCCAGCGTATCAAAACCAAATAAGCCATGAACTAACACAATAGGATACTGGGTTTGGGTATAGCCTGTCTTACTTAACGCCACCGTGCTGGTTGCCGCCAGCGCCGTGGTACTCAGCAGACAAAAAGCAGCAATAATAATCGTTTTTTTCAAAGTAAATTCCTTCTTATTGTAGTGCCTGGTTTAGGCGCGGCATACATCTAGCCTACCGTTACCACACCAGAGATTAGACCTCTGAGGAGCACCCTAACTTTAGAAGAAAAGCACTTTATTTCATGTCGGCTTACCAGCTTCGTGAATGAACTAAAAAAAACAACAGATAAAATTAACATCGCATTAACAAAAAGAGCACTCACGTTTTAGCTAATTAAGCCAAAAGCATGAGCGCTCTTTACTACTCAATCATGAACTGATTGCGCTATTTTATAATAAATTGAATACCATCGGCTAACCAACCTTCAGACCAAACCTTGACTTGCCGAATGGCCGATCCGGCTGGCAACTCAAACACTTCAT
>NZ_NDIM01000077.1:0-5051 GCF_002241375.1 Vibrio sp. V19_P1S1T109
GAATGAGGTCGCGCATTATGAAGTCAATATTTAAGGTAACGACTTGTTCTTATGTGTCACGTTCGCCGTGTGGTGGGCAAGTCGCTAAAATTTCACGTCGGCCACTCTCTTTGACTTCCTCTAAAATGACATCAAACCCCCATAAACGGTAAAGGTGTTTTAGTACCTCATGACAGCTTTGATCTAAAGGAATTCTATCGTGTGGAACGTGTTGAAGCGTCAGTGAACGATCACCACGGACATCCACGTTATAAACTTGAATATTCGGTTCTAAATTACTGAGATTGTACTGTGCCGCAAGCTTTTCACGGATGGCGTGATAGCCAATATCATCGTGAATGGCACTAACTTCAATAAAATTCTTGCGATCGTCATCCACAATGGCAAACAGCTTGAAATCGCGCATTACTTTAGGTGAAAGATACTGGCTAATGAAGCTCTCGTCCTTAAAGTTGTGCATAGCAAAATGAAGCGCATCTAACCATTCTGTGCCAGCAAGCTCAGGAAACCATTCCCTGTCTTCATCGGTTGGCTCTTCACAAATACGTTTAATATCTCGGAACATAGCAAAGCCAAGTGCATATGGATTGATGCCACTAAAATAGGGGCTGTTGTAAGAAGGTTGTGCGACGACACTGGTGTGGCTGTGTAGAAACTCAAGAATGAATTTCTCAGAAACAAAACCTTCATCATAAAGGTGATTCAAGATAGTGTAGTGCCAGAATGTGGCCCAGCCTTCATTCATCACTTGCGTCTGTTTTTGTGGGTAAAAATATTGGCTTATTTTCCTCACAATACGAACGATCTCCCGTTGCCATGGCTCAAGCAGTGGCGCATGTTTCTCAATGAAATAAAGAATGTTTTCTTGTGGCTCACTTGGAAAACGAACTTTAAGATCTTCTTCTTTGGTTTTTGCTTTGGGCACGGTGCGCCACAGTTCATTAACTTGTGATTGTAGATAAGCTTCGCGCTCTTCTTGACGTGCTTTTTCTTCTGCTATCGATATTTTTTCAGGTCGTTTATAGCGGTCAACACCATAATTCATTAACGCGTGGCATGAGTCGAGCAGCGATTCGACTTCGGGTACGCCATATTTTTCTTCGCATTCTGAAATGTAGTTTTTGGCAAACAAGAGATAGTCAATGATAGAGCTCGCATCCGTCCAAGTTTGGAAAAGGTAGTTGCCTTTGAAAAACGAGTTGTGACCATAGCAAGCGTGCGCCATCACTAAGGCTTGCATAGTGACGGTGTTTTCTTCCATTAAATAGGCAATGCATGGGTCTGAGTTAATAACGATCTCATACGCGAGCCCCATTTGGCCATGTTTGTAACCTTGTTCCGTTTGAATAAATTTTTTGCCAAATGACCAGTGGCTGTAATTAATCGGCATGCCAATGCTGGAGTAGGCATCCATCATCTGCTCGGAGGTAATAACTTCAATTTGATTAGGGTAAGTATCGAGACGATAAAACTCAGCTACCCGGCGTATTTCAGTATGGTATTTCTCCAAAAGCTCAAACGTCCAGTCAGGTCCGTCTGGTAGCAATTTGCTCTTGCGTTTTGAAGTGCCTTTCGCTTTTGTTGTCATTAGTATGCCTCCCTAAGCTGTTTCCTTTTGGAATAGCTCCCTAAATACAGGGAATATGTCATCCACGGTGCGAATGTTTTTAATCGAAAAATTGCCAAATGAGGGTTGTAATTTTTCGTACTCGTGCCACAAGGTTTGGTGTGAGCGACGAGTGATTTCAATATAAGCGTAATACTGGCAATATGGCAGAAGCTTATTGGTGAGGAGTTCTTTACAACGAGGCGAATCATCAGCCCAGTTATCACCATCGGATGCTTGAGCTGCGTAGATATTCCATTCGCCGAGAGGGTAGCGTTGTTCAATGATTTCATGCATTAATTTCAGTGCGCTAGAAACAATCGTGCCGCCGGTCTCTTGAGAGTAGAAGAACTCGTGCTCATCCACCTCTTTGGCTTGCGTATGGTGACGAATAAACACCACTTCGACATTTTCATAAGTGCGAGTTAAAAATAGATACAGCAACACGTAAAAACGTTTGGCAATATCTTTAGTCGCTTGATCCATTGAACCCGACACATCCATTAAGCAGAACATAACAGCTTGGCTCGATGGAATGGGGCGTTTTTCAAAGTTTTTGAAACGTAGGTCAAACGTATCAATAAACGGCACACTTTCAATTTTTTTACGCAACGCTTCGATTTCTTGCTTAAGTCGCTTCTCTTCTAATACTTGAGCGGGCTCTCTATTTTGAATGCGCAGTAACTCTTCTTCTAATTCCCCCATTAAATGACGTTTTCCCGCTGTCATTGCGGTGCGGCGAGCCAGTGATTGTTGCAAAGAGCGAACTACAGCAATGTTCGACGGTACACCTGCCGTTTTGAAACCCGCGCGATGAGTTTTCCATTCTGTAATCTTATTGATTTGATTTTTTTCTAGATTAGGCAATTCCAGATCTTCAAACAGTAGATCAAGATATTCATCTTTAGAGATTTGGAAAATAAATTCATCTTGGCCTTCGCCATCAGCACTCGCATCACCTTGTCCTGCACCATTGCCTTGTCCGCCACTTTTAGGTCTCTCAATTTTATCACCAGTAATAAACTGGTCATTACCTGGGTGAACCCGTTCTTTCAGGCCGCCTTTTCCTTGATGAAACACGGGTTCTTTGATGTCGTGATTTGGGATCGACACATCTTCGCCAGACTCGGTGTTGGTGATGGAGCGACGATTCACTGCGTCTGCAACAGATTCTTTGATCTGCTCTTTATGACGGCGTAAAAAGCGTTGTCTATTGACCGCACTTTTGTTTTTACCGTTCAATCTTCTATCGATAAATTGCGCCATGAGTATCCCCTTGAAAACGTCACCTTTACGTTAGCCATTGTTCGTATGGCTAACGCATGTACAGGTTTTGGTTTGCTTGAAGTTAAGAAGATTTACGGACGCGTAAATACCACTCAGACAACAGCCTTACTTGTTTTTCTGTATAACCTTTCTCCATCATACGAGCGACAAAATCGTCGTGTTTTTTCTGATCATCAGATGAGGTTTTGGCATTAAAAGAGATAACAGGAAGTAGCTCTTCGGTATTTGAGAACATTTTTTTCTCAATGACGGTACGCAGTTTTTCGTAACTGGTCCAAACCGGATTTTGTCCATTGTTGTGCGCTTTCGCACGCAGTACAAAATTGACGATTTCATTTCGGAAATCTTTCGGGTTACTAATGCCTGCTGTTTTCTCGATTTTTTCTAACTCGTTATTGAGCGATGAACGATCGAAAAGTTGGCCAGTTTCAGGATCACGATACTCTTGGTCTTGGATCCAGAAATCAGCATAAGTAACGTAGCGGTCAAAAATATTTTGGCCATATTCAGAATAAGATTCCAAATAAGCAGTTTGAATCTCTTTACCAATGAACTCGACATAACGAGGCACTAAGTAGCCTTTTAAAAACTCCATATATCGTTCAGCGATTTCTTGAGGGAACTGCTCGCGTTCAACTTGCTGTTCGATGACATAGAACAGATGAACGGGGTTAGCCGCAACTTCCGTTTGGTCAAAGTTGAATACGCGCGACAGTATTTTAAAGGCAAAGCGAGTCGATAAACCGGACATCCCTTCGTCAACACCTGCGTAGTCACGATACTCTTGATAGCTTTTTGCTTTTGGATCGGTATCTTTTAGCGTTTCACCATCGTAGACGCGCATTTTGGAGAAGAGTGACGAGTTTTCCGGCACTTTTAGGCGCGAGAGGATACTAAATTGACCAAGTAATTCTAGTGTGCTTGGTGAGCATGGCGCTTTGGATAGTTCGCTGTGTTCAAGCAGTTTTTGGTAAATTTTCACTTCTTCCGAGACGCGTAAACAGTAAGGGACTTTAACGATATAAACCCGGTCCAAAAACGCTTCGTTGTTTTTGTTGTTACGGAATGTCTGCCACTCTGATTCGTTTGAGTGCGCTAAAATCATGCCATCAAAGGGTAGGGCGGATAACCCTTCTGTCCCGTTGAAGTTTCCTTCTTGCGTGGCGGTTAAGAGTGGGTGAAGCACCTTAATTGGCGCTTTGAACATCTCAACAAACTCCATTAACCCTTGGTTGGCTTTACAGAGTGCACCGGAATAGCTATATGCATCGGGGTCATCTTGCGAGAAATGCTCGAGTTTCCGAATATCTACTTTCCCAACCAGTGACGAAATGTCTTGGTTGTTTTCATCACCGGGCTCTGTTTTTGCGACGGCAATTTGATCGAGAATTGAAGGTCGTACTTTGACGACTTTGAATTTGGAAATATCGCCACCAAACTCGTGTAAGCGTTTGGCCGCCCAAGGTGATGTAATTGAGCGTAAATAGCGTTTTTCTATCCCATATTCCTGCTTGAGGATTTCGCCATCTTCAACCACATCAAACAGACAAAATGGGTGGTCATTGACTGGGCTACGAACGCCATTTGCAGACAAAACATAAATAGGCATTTGTTGCATTAAAGCTTTGAGTTTCTCCGCCAGTGAAGATTTACCGCCACCAACTGGACCGAGTAGATAGAGAATTTGTTTTCTTTCTTCTAAACCTTGGGCAGCGTGTTTGAGGTAGGAAACAATCTGTTCTATGGCTTCTTCCATGCCATAGAAATCCTCAAAAGTTTTATAACGAGAAATCACCCGGTTAGAGAAAATGCGACTCAATCGGGGGTGTTTTGCTGTGTCTATCAGCTCAGGCTCACCAATCGCCATTAACAGCCGCTCTGCTGCATTGGCATAAGCACTTTTATCTTCTTTACACAGAGCTAAAAACTCTTGCAGTGATAGCTCTTCATCCTTGGCGGCTTCATAGCGTGCCTGAAAGTGGTCAAAAATACTCATAGTGAATTCCCCTCTGAAAACTGTCTAACTGACAACACCGCTTAAAAACACAAATTAATAACAATTTAAGACTAGTCCGAGTTTGACAATTTTGCTTAACAATTATGTGTTTATTTAAATTTCGTGACAGTAATAACGTCGAGCAGGTTGAACCATTTAGTG
>NZ_NDIM01000063.1:0-5043 GCF_002241375.1 Vibrio sp. V19_P1S1T109
TGATAATATCCGCGACCAATTAGGATGTAGATCACATTGTCGGTAAATGGATGTTGTTCGCTCAAGCGACTTTTGACAAAAACAATCAAAGGTAACTCATTCATGTTTTTAAAAAATCTATCCATCAGACAGAAAATTGCAGGCTCATTTAGCCTCATCGCTTTAATCAACATCCTCTTCGCTTGGTTTTTATATAGCGAACTCCAAGAAGTCAAAAGTCAGTTGGTGAATTTTGCCGACGATACACTGCCTGCACTACAACACGTAGATTCAATGGGTGATAAACTCTCCTATTGGCGTCGTGCGCAATTTGCTTCCTTACTTACTGATGATAATAACGAGCTGAATCAACGCTTAGTGACTAGCCGCCAATTGCAGCAAGAAATTGATGCAGGTTTAAAACAGTATGGAAAAAGTGTTTGGCCAGGCGAAGAAGAGCAAACATTTAAAAAGCTAATGAAAGACTGGGATAGTTACACCAGCATAATTGCACAATTCAATCAGGCTTTAGCGAACAATGACAAAAATAGTGCGCATAAACTGTTAAACCAATCTCTCGATAATTTTCGTCATATTGAAGCCGACATAAAAACGCTGATTGGCATCTTGCAAAAAGCAATGGATGGTAACAAAAGCTATATTCTTAAAGCAGTTGACACACTGAATACTTCATCAAGTATCAGTAATGTTTCGATTATCGTCGTCATGGTCATTATCACCCTCTTCTTGACTCGCATAATTTGTGGGCCTTTGCGTTTGGTTGTTGACCAAGCAAACGCGATTGCAGAAGGTAACTTAGCAAAACAGATCGATCGTAATGCTATTGGCAATGACGAATTAGGTGAACTTGCCGATGCCTCACAAAAGATGCAGAACAATTTACGTCAACTGATCGAAGAGATCATCTCCGCTGTAACACAACTGAGCAGTGCTGTGGAAGAGATGAGTCAAATCTCCAATATCTCAGCTCAAGGTATGAAAGAGCAGCAATATCAGATCACACAAGTCGCAACAGCGATGACGCAAATGAAAGCCGCAGTGGCCGATGTAGCACGCAACACGGAAGACTCAGCATCACAAGCAAGTAGCGCCAACACTAAAGCCAAAGAGGGTGCGACAGACAATGCCGCGATGGTGAGCTCCATTCAACAAGTGGCTACAATTATTGGTCAGGCTGGCGAAACCGTTGCAAATTTAGAACAACAATCCACACAAATTAACGTGGTACTTGACGTTATTCGTAACATCGCTGAGCAAACAAACCTATTGGCACTGAACGCTGCGATTGAAGCAGCCCGCGCTGGTGAATCTGGCCGAGGCTTTGCTGTTGTTGCCGATGAAGTGCGCACCCTTGCGGGGAGAACTCAAGCTTCAACTGGCGAAATCACAACCATTATCGAAAAATTACAAACCATGGCAGGCGAAGCAAAAGAAGCAACCGAACGTTCGCGCGTCAGCATTGACTCTTGCGTCGTTCAAGGAACCCACTCGCAGCAATTGATGGTTTCAATTGAAAACTCAGTAGCTCAAATTGCGGATATGGGAACACAAATCGCCAGCGCTTGTAGTGAACAAGATTCCGTTGCCGATGAACTAAGCCGCAACATTGAAAATATCCATACGGCTTCACAAGAAGTCGCGCAGGGTTCAGAACAAACGGCGCAAGCTTGCCACGAACTCAGTCAATTATCGGTCACATTGCAAGACGCAATGGGGCGTTTCAAACTTAACTAAAATAGAGTCAGCCCCTAACGGGGCTTTCTTGTTTTTACTTACCTAGGAGATAGAATGAATTTCAAAGCCTCTTTTCTTACACTGTCAATTGCCATGGCTTTACCCTCTTTTTCAGCGACTTCTGCACCTTTAAGCCTTAACGTCAGTGAGCCTTCTATACAAGAAATTCAGCAATCCAATACTTGGCTTGAGATCGATCTTGGCCAATTCAAACAAAATATTGAGCAGTTTAAGAGCCACATCAACAGCCAAACTAAAATTTGCGCCGTGATGAAGGCTGATGCTTACGGCAACGGTATTCGCGGTTTAATGCCAACTATTCTCGCGCAAGGGATCCCTTGTATCGCAATTACCAGTAATGCAGAGGCTAGAGCCGTACGTGAGAGCGGGTTTAAAGGCCAGTTGATGCGTGTTCGCTCTGCGAGCATTGATGAAATCGCACAAAGTGTCGAGTTCGATATCGAAGAGCTAATCGGTAGTAAAATACAAGCTGAGCAACTCGCTCAGCTAAGCCAGCAAAAAGGTAAAACGATAAGAGTACATTTGGCATTAAATGATGGCGGTATGGGACGCAATGGTATCGATATGTCAACCGATGCAGGAAAACAAGAATCGATTGCGATTGCTACTCAAAGTGGCATACAAATTGTTGGGATAATGACGCATTTCCCCAATTACAACCCAGACGAAATCCGCAGCAAGTTGGCCAGTTTTAATACCAATTCAGCTTGGTTGATTCAGCAAGCAAACCTAAAACGCGATGAACTGATTTTGCATGTTGCCAACTCCTACACTGCTCTCAATGTACCGGAAGCACAACTTGATATGGTACGTCCTGGCGGCGTCCTATATGGCGACTTACCAACTAACCCGGAATATCCGTCAATCGTCTCATTCAAAACACGTATTGCCTCATTACATCATCTTCCTAAAGGAAGCACCGTTGGCTATGACAGTACATACCGCGTAACCAAAGAGAGTGTTTTGGCAAATCTGCCTGTTGGCTATTCGGATGGTTACCCAAGAAAAATGGGCAATCGCAGTGACGTATTGATTAACGGTCAACGAGCAAAGGTGGTTGGAGTAACCTCAATGAACACCACATTGGTTGACGTAACCGATGTGAAAGGCGTCCTTCCTAATCAGGAAGTCACCTTGTTTGGCGCGCAAAAACAAGGCCGAATCACTGTCAGTGAGCTGGAAGAAAATGCAGAGCTCATATTCCCTGAACTGTATACGATTTGGGGAACGGCAAACCCTCGTTTCTACATCCACTAAGCCAAGCCCACTTATTTATCTTTTGGTCCGTGAGTGTTTTGCACTCACGGTATCCCCTTTTAATTCACCGCTCGTTGTTCCTATTAACCCCTTTATTTTTCAGGCATAATCGGCTCGTTCCTTTTATTTCATATGGATGCGCATGCGACCGATTAAATCCCCTATATTCTTGGCTGTGTTAACTCTACTCTTGGCCATGACCACCATTCAATCTGGCGCGTCACTAGCCAAGCAGTTATTTCCTATTGTTGGCCCAGGTGGAACAATTGCACTGCGCGTTGGTCTCTCTGCATTAATACTGTTAATGATTTTTCGCCCATGGCAGTTACGACTTTCTCTTTCACAATGGCGCTCAATGATCATTTACGGAGCAAGCCTAGGTGGCATGCAACTGATGTTCTATTTTGCTATTGAACGAATTCCTCTTGGTATTGGGGTTGCGTTGGAGTTTTCTGGGCCATTACTCATTGCATTTCTCTCATCTAAACGCAAAAAAGATCTGATTTGGGTTGCGCTTGCTATTTTGGGTATTGTTTTTTTATTGCCCGATCTAACGGGTGTCGATGCACTTGATCCGATTGGCGTTGCACTGGCTTTAGCGGCCGGCGGATGCTGGGCAGCCTACATATGGTTTGGTCAAAGGGCGGGCAGTGTCGGTTCTGGAGGCTCAACCGTTGCGATAGGAATGACGATTGCGGCCCTGTTTGCGTTTCCAATCGGCGTTGTATTATCAGAGGCGTCTATTTTTACGTGGTCAATACTGCCTATGGCGTTATCTGTCGCGATTCTTTCAAGCGCGGTACCTTATTGCCTAGAAATGTCGGCTTTAAAGCGTTTGTCTACACAACACTTTAGTGTGTTAATGAGCTTAGAGCCCGCCATCGCCGCATTAGCTGGATTAATTATTCTTCAAGAACAATTAAGCTTAACGCAATGGATCGCCATTACGATGATCATCACTGCCTCAATGGGTAGCACGCTATCGGCGAAGAAATAAGGTGAACCGTTCAAAATAGTTCGGCACTACTGTCCCCCTCTTCGTTTTCAATGAATACACCGCTACGCAACAAGTCTTCATAACATTGTACTTGATTGCGGCCGTGGTTTTTGGCGAAGTAGAGTGCTTTGTCTGCTCTATCTAGAATCGTTGAGAGATATTCTCTTGGCGAGATAGAGCAGATACCAATGCTAAGCGTGATATGTTGAACCTGAGGAAAACGAAACTGCTCGATGTGCTGTCTAAACCTCTCGGTTCTGTTTAGCACGACCTCATACTCACTGGCAGGAAAAATAATGACGAACTCTTCTCCACCAAACCGAAACAGTTGTTCTTGATTAAGAAAAAAATTCTGCATTTGCTGAGCCACCAAGAGCAAAACTTCATCGCCAATCAGATGGCCAAAATTATCATTGATCCGTTTAAAATGGTCGAGATCAATGATGGCAACCCAAGGCATCACTGAGCCTACTGTCGCCGTTTCAGGAAGCACATCAAAGCTAAGGCGCAACCTATCCTCTAACGTCCTTCGATTCAACAACCCTGTCAGCTTGTCACGCTCATTTTCATGCAATAATAAAACGTAATTTTGGTAAATTTTAACAAAGCCTTCAATGAGCATTCGATATTGTTTGGGCGGAACTTTTAGAATCAGAGACAACCTAGCAGAAAAACTATCGTTGATCGCAATAGGGTAAATGCAATGGTATCCGTTTGTACCTAAATCTTCTATTTTAGGCTCGATATCAGAATGGTTATGTTCATAACTTGGAACCGTCTCGCCCTCATATTCCCAGTTAATTTCAAATTTTCCAGGTATACGGCTACAGATAGTAGCTTTTGCAATGACATAGGAATGAGGTCCAATATAATGTTCTAAGCAGGCCGATTTCAGAGGCAACATCTCGACTAGAGCGCTGATGACACAATAACCCAATGACACCGCATTTTTCTGCCCCGTAATTTCAACAACAGATTGGAGAATTTTATCGTCCATGCGCCCTCCCGAACATCTCTTATGATCAGTATAGGAA
>NZ_NDIM01000020.1:0-25003 GCF_002241375.1 Vibrio sp. V19_P1S1T109
CCACAAATCAAGCTGACCACATTGCACTGCGCATTAATGATCGTAAATTAGCGTCATTAGCACATGCGGCATGGCTGGAGGAAGGGCGAGAAATATCGAGTGCTCAGATAAATGGCCGTCCTATCATCGTGATTGAATTTACGGTGCCGCTATCGGCTAATAGTTGGTCAATAGAATGTTTGGAATTGCCTTACCCTGCCGAGGGAAAAATTTATCCAGAGCAGAGCTGGGAGCATGTGGAATTTGTGGTGCCATCTGAGGCACAAACCGCGCAAGCCTATTTGCAGGATATACTGTCGGTTTACCCACGATTAAAAGAATGCTGGACAACATTAGACAATCAAGGTGTTCAAGTTAAATTGTCCAGTCCAAAAGGGGAAGGGGAGCGATTACATAACCCGACGGTTGCATTTAAGTGGCAAGGCGTGTGTATTAAACTGCATCCCCACTCTTTAAAAGAGATCGTAAAATCAGAGCAAAGATAAATTGCTCTGATGGCGATGAAGTACTGTTATCCTAAGTTATAGCTTTTGGGCCGAAGCTGGAACGCTTCAATTGAGCCAATTTCTTGCCCTAAACTGAGTTTCTGAACCGTTTGGTGTGCGTTTCCTTGGCTGTGCATGATCAGTCGATTGGCGGTCCTTGGTTTTAGCTCATTGACCACAAAGCGAATCATATCACTGCGGCTGAGTGATTTCAGTTCACTCAAAACCTGCTCTCTTTGATCAAAGCCGGCATCTTTATTGCCGATAGCAACCCAAAGTCTTTGCGCACGGCTGCGAAGGGTGGGGTCGGGGGTTGAAATTTGATTCCATAAACCGCGTTTACTGCTGTGCCACTGGTATTCGTTGAGCTCCAGCAGCACCATGTAAAAAGCATTTAAAAATTCATCTACAGCGCTAATCAGCTCATAAGGGGCAGCATTCGGTGACTGAACGTAGAGTACGATACCTGGGTGACGGTTTAATGGCATGTTGCCTGTTCCGACCATATAACCAAGTTGCTGCTTAGTGCGAATTTCATGAAAAAATGTAGCGGACATCAAGTGATTAGCTAATGAATATAAGGCGATGCTGCGCGGTGCGGCATCATTGCACTGATAATAGACCACCACAGCAGAATCTTCTTGATCGCAGTGAACCTCTTTTTGAAAAGTCCCACTCTCTCCGAGCATGACGAGTGGTCTTAATGATTCCTCGTACTGTTGATCTTTGACTCGTAATGCATTTTTAAGCGTATCTGCCATCGCTTGTGCATCACTTCTTAACCAGTCGCCATAGACAAACATCTCAACATGAAGTTGCGCTAATATTTGTTCAACGAAATCACTGAGCTCATCGACTTCTATCTGTTTTAAGGCACCAAGTAGCGTTTCATAAGGAGGGTTGTTGGGTTGTAAAATACCCGTCATTGCATTGAAAAGCTGCGAAATTGGACGATCTTTAGTGGTATTTTGCCAGTTACGAAGCAGTTGTTGCTTGATGGTGTTAAAGCGTTTTAGGCTAAAATCACGTTTAGCAAAGCGTGCGAGAATCATCTCCATTAACTGTGGTTGTTTTTCGCTAAAACCAGAAAGCATCAGGGTGACGCCGCCTTGATGAGCGTACATGTTGTAACTCATCCCAGCAATTTCTGCTTGGTAAGTTTCCGTGGCCAGCGAGTCTAAAAACATTTCCACACAGAGACGGGTTTTAACAATATTTCGAGCAGTGGCTACCGAGATGGGGCTATCAATCGCGATGTAAATTACCCCTTTAGGCACTCTAAATTCATGGTCTTGTAGATGCCATAAACGAAAGCCTGGTAACTCTTCAATGATTTCCGGGTGTAAAGGCGTTGAAGGCTCTAACGGTTTTGGGTCTAAGTCGTAACAGATAAAAGGATTGAGTGGCGGTAAGTTTGTTTCAATGTCGCAAGGGGTTGCGAATGTTGCAAGTTGTGACGCCGATAATGGAGTAATTGAATAGGGTGTAAAATACCATTTCGCTTTCTTATCGTAATACCCATCTTTAGCAATTAACGTGGCGCGTAGGTTTTCAGGAGTCAAATAATGAAGAGCTTGCTTAAGTAGCGATTCGTTGTAGCCCGCCATCATATAATCGCCATAGATAGTGTCTTGCGGCTGATAGTGCTGCATATTAACCACTAAATGGCTGACCATGTCTAATGGCCTTGTCGTTTCTTGAAAGCGAAAAGCCGATTCAAGCACCGCTCTTTTCTCAAGGTAACGCCATTCGTTCAGCCCCTGCTCTGCGATTAATTTAATCTGAGTAAAGAGTGACTGGATGATGTTATCGACCTGTTTTACGCCTTCATGTGTCAGGCTAAAACTTATCGAAAACTCACGATAATTGCTGCCACTCGCGCCGCCTCCAGCCGATAAGGACGTGATCCAACCTTTCTCTTTTAATGCCAGCATTAAACTGCCTTCACCTTCGTAACCGATGAGATGGGCGAAATAAGAGAGAGGTTTGACATGATAAAAGTCATCCGCGCTTGGGGCTGGGAAGCTTAAAATCAGTTTGCGGATCTCTTTTCGTGGCTCGATTTGAATCAAGACGCCTCGGTGCGCGTCTAAAACAAAAGGCACCTCTATTTTTTTCGGGCCGAGCTGTTTATTTGGGATGGAGGAAAATTCATCTCTTGCCCACTGCTCTAACTCATCAAGTGTCTGTGGGCCCGCTAGCGAGAGCGTCATCAAATCAGCCGAGTAATTTTCATGGTGAAAACGGACAATTTCTTCACGGATAGAGACACCATTTCTATCACACAGCGTTTCTAAATTACCCACTGAAAATTTAGCAAACGGGTGTTGCGGATTAATGGTTTCTTTTTGAACCTGATAGAGCCTTCTCGAATCATCATTCTGTTTGAGTTTAAATTCAGAATCCACCGCTTGGCGTTCTTTATCCAGGGCTTCTTCATTAAACAAGGGGGCACAAAAGAATTGGCTGAATCGGTCCAAGGCTTTTTCAAAATGATTTGGGCTTACATCAAAGAAAAAACAGGTGTGCTCTGTACCAGTCCATGCGTTATTGCTGCCACCATGTTGATTAATAAAACTTTGAAACTCACCAATTTTCGGGTACTTTTCTGTGCCTAAAAACAGCATGTGTTCCAGATAGTGGGCAAGACCTTCTCTGTCTTCAGGGTCATCAAAATGCCCCACATTAATCGCTAAAGCAGCGGCTGACTTTTGTGCATCATCCGCTTGAATAAGTAATGTTCTCAGACCATTAGTTAACGTAATGTAGCGGTATTGGTTGGTGTCGTTAGGGCTTAAATGCACAGTGACTCTCCACAGAAAAGGCTTTTTTAATTATGGCGTTGAAACGGTTAGGTGCAAATTTCAAGCAATGATTTTATGAGCGAAGTGCCATTTTAGTCCTTCAGGAGACTTTTTAATAGACTGTTAACAGTGTCGAAGTCTTTGCTTGGTTGCCTGATATAATCGAGAATAAAGCCGCCTAGACGGCATAGATAATAACCACTAGGAATGAGTAATGAAGATTTTTATTATGCGTCACGGAGAAGCTGAACATTATGCAGCGAGTGATGCACAAAGGGCCTTAACCGAAAGAGGTCTTCGTGAGTCTGTTGCTGTGGCTCGTGCTTGTGAAAAGCAAGATCTTCGCCATGTAGATAAAGTATTGGTAAGCCCTTACTTACGAGCGCAGCAAACTTGGGCTGCGATAGCCTCTTATTTTAATGCCGATGAGGTTGTGACCTGTGATGACATCACACCTTATGGGAAAGCGGAAGTGGTATTTGAGTATGTCTCTGCCTTGGCCGATGTAGAACAAATCGAATCAGTGCTGCTGGTGTCTCATTTACCGTTAGTTGGCTATCTCGCGGCTGAATTTGTTACCGATTTAGTCCCTCCAATGTTCCCCACATCCGGTCTGATTGGTATCGAATATGATAGAGAGTTGCGTAAAGGACAGCAGATCTGGAGTATTAATCCTTAAACCACGATTCAAAGTAAAAGAAGTTCACGTAATTTGAATAACTAGGCTACGTTAAGTGAAGGGTTATTGCCTTTACTAATGTAGCCATTATTTTGACTGTTTTACTGGACTAAAAATTGCATCGCCGAGTTAACGCATTGTCGCATTTATAGATATTTATCAACAGATTGCTTGCTAACCTATGAAATTTACTCTCCCATTTGCAGATAAATTGCCATCAATACCGCAGCGAAGTATGCCAGCAATCGGTGCGCCGGTTATGGTATTGGCCACGTTGGCTATGGTCGTTTTACCGATCCCGGCCTTCCTATTGGATCTGTTTTTCACTTTTAACATTGCCTTATCGATGGTTGTGTTACTCGTCACTGTCTATACCCGTAGACCGCTTGATTTTGCTGCTTTTCCTACGGTTTTGCTTATTGCAACTTTACTTCGACTAGCCTTGAACGTCGCTTCAACCCGTGTGGTTTTATTGTATGGTCATGAAGGCCCCGGGGCGGCTGGTAACGTCATTGAAGCGTTTGGTAGTGTGGTGATCGGTGGTAACTACGCCGTCGGTTTAGTGGTGTTTTTGATCTTGATGATCATCAACTTCATGGTAGTAACCAAAGGTGCGGGACGTATTTCTGAGGTGAGTGCTCGCTTTACCCTAGATGCCTTGCCGGGTAAGCAAATGGCCATAGATGCGGACTTAAATGCGGGTTTAATCGATCAAGACCAAGCGCGGCTACGACGTTTCGAAGTAACCAAAGAAGCGGATTTCTACGGTTCAATGGACGGTGCGTCAAAATTTGTTAAAGGGGATGCGATTGCTGGGATCTTAATTTTGTTCATCAACATTATTGGCGGCTTATCGATTGGTATGGCGCAATATGGGTTGGGTTTTAAAGAAGCGATCCAAATCTACACACTGCTGACCATTGGTGACGGCTTAGTGGCTCAGATCCCCTCATTGCTGCTTTCGATTGGCGCTGCCATGATGGTTACCCGTCAAAATACCGATGAAGATATGGGAGAGCAAGTCGTCTTCCAACTGTTTGACAACCCTAAAGCATTGATGATTACCGCTTGTATTCTCGGCATCATGGGCATTGTACCGGGTATGCCTCACTTTGCTTTTTTACTGCTAGCCGCGTTAGCGGGTGGTTGCGCGTATTGGATGATACGCAAACAGAAAAAAACCGCCGATGAAAAGAAACTGCCTGCAAAAGTGGACAACGAAGCACCCACTCAAAAAGAGCTCTCTTGGGATGATGTTCAACCCGTTGATGTGATTGGTTTAGAAGTGGGCTATCGATTGATACCGCTGGTGGACCGAGATCAAGGTGGAGAGCTGCTCGAACGCGTAAAAGGTGTTCGGAAAAAACTGTCGCAAGACTTTGGCTTTCTCATCCCCGCAGTGCATATTCGCGACAATTTAGAATTAACACCCAATAGTTATCGTATTACCTTAATGGGGGTTGCTGTTGGTGAAGCAGAGATCCGCCCAGATCAAGAACTGGCGATTAACCCTGGTCAAGTCTATGGTGTTATTGACGGTGAACGCACACTCGACCCTGCATTCGGCCTTGAAGCGGTTTGGATCCGTGAAGAACAACGTGAACACGCACAAGCTCTCGGTTACACAGTTGTGGACTCATCGACCGTACTCGCCACTCATTTGAGTCAGCTTCTCACTAATAACGCCTCGCAACTGATTGGTCATGAAGAGGTTCAAAACTTAATTGAAATGCTGGGTCGCTCAGCGCCAAGGCTAGTTGAAAACTTCGTTCCAGATCAACTGCCGTTGGGTACAGTCGTTAAGGTACTGCAAAACCTACTCAATGAAGCGATTCCAATCCGAGATATTCGAACCATAATACAAACCTTGGCGGAGTATTCTGGGCGGAGTCAAGAACCTGACATCCTAACGGCGGCCGTTCGAATCTCATTGAAGCGTTTAATCGTCCAAGAAATCAATGGTATAGAACCTGAACTACCAGTGATAACACTGATTCCTGAGCTGGAACAAATATTGCATCAAACCATGCAGGCGTCAGGAGGAGAATCGGCAGGTATTGAGCCAGGCTTAGCAGAGCGTCTACAAGCTGCACTGAGCCATGCAACGCAAGAACAAGAATTGAAAGGTGAGCCCGCCGTGTTACTCACGTCTGGTGTACTTCGTTCAACTTTGGCGAAGTTTGTGAAAAACACGATACCTAATTTGCGTGTGCTCTCTTATCAAGAAATACCTGACGAGAAACAAATTCGGATTGTTCAAGCCGTTGGTAACTAACGAAACTGCTGTTACCTAATCGGGCTTTAGCCATTTAAACACGGATATCTGCTTTGAAAATAAAACGATTTTTTGCCAAAGATATGCGAACAGCGCTGCTGCAAGTGAAAGAAGAGCTTGGTGCGGAAGCGGTGATCATGTCGAATAAAAAAGTCGCGGGTGGTGTGGAAATCGTTGCCGCTGTGGATGGTGAACAGCCCACCCAGCAAAACAGTGCCAAGCGCTATAATTCGCAGCCTAGACAACAAGGTTACACCCAAGTCACCCCGTCTTTGAACAAATCCTCTCGTGAGTTGGATGATGATCGAGTCAGCCTGCAAAACAGTGCAGACACTGGGCGTTCAATGACCAAACGTTTTGCAAATATGTTAAAGCAGTACAGCGCACCAAGTGGCTCAGATTCGGACTATCACGCCGAAAATGAAGATTCGCTCTCTGCATTATTGCAACGTCAATCAGGTTCATCTAACACCAACTCAGGACACGGTAATGCAGAGTTACGAGCCGATTCGCCATTAGCGAAGTTAATTGCAGAGGATAGAAGAGCGTCCACCCGTCAAACGCCGAAGCTAGATCCGTCGCGTTATGATCGTTACCCAACGCAAGAGGCGAGTGTTTCGAACCCAGAGCTGGAAAACATGCGTGAAGAGATGACCTCAATACGCCGCCTGTTAGAACATCAAGTTTCAGGATTAATGTGGCAAGAAGTTGAGCGTCGAGAACCTTTGCGTGCCATGCTCATTAAAAGACTTGAGCGCATGGGGGTTTCACAAGAACTGGCTGACCAGCTTGCGTGCTATATCCCAGAAGATACTGCTCCAACTAAAGCTTGGAAGGCACTGCTTGGCTTAGTGGCTGATCAAGTCCCTGTTTCCAAACAAGATATTCTGAAACGTGGTGGTGTGGTTGCGCTATTAGGCCCAACAGGGGTTGGTAAAACCACCACCATTGCTAAACTAGCCGCTCGCGCCGCTATGGAGTATGGCGCTGATAACGTCGCTCTAGTCACCACAGATACCTACCGTATTGGTGCTCATGAACAGCTCTCTATTTATGGCCGAATCATGGGTTGTCCAGTAAGAGTTGCTAAAGATTCCAGTGAGTTAGCCGATGTAATATATCAGCTAAGAAATCGGCGTTTAATTTTAGTTGATACCGCGGGGATGGGGCAGCGTGATGTTCGGTTATCAGAGCAGCTCGATACCCTGATGCAAGAGAGTGGCGAAATCATCCACAGTTACCTTGTTCTGCCTGCAACGGCACAAAGAAAAGTATTACAAGAAACAATCGAGCACTTTAGAAGGATCCCTCTTTCAGGGTGCATTATGACTAAGCTTGATGAGTCATTGAGCTTAGGGGAATTTGTGAGTGTCGTGGTTCAAAACGCACTGCCCGTTGCTTACATCGCGAATGGCCAGCGTGTACCAGAAGATATTGTGATTGCCCAGCCGAAGTACATGGTTGCAAAGGCAAACGAATTGCTAGAGAAGTCGACAGAGAATGAACCTCACTATTGGAGCAGCGACTCCGAGAGATTCTAGGCGGCGGACAAATATGGCGAATAATATGATATATGACCAAGCGAGCGGTTTACGCCGCTTAACTCAACCGTCACTGACCAAAGTCATATCTGTGACTGGTGGTAAAGGTGGTGTGGGTAAATCTCACGTGACACTCGGCATGGCGATCTGCATGGCTCGTCAAGGCAAAAAAGTCATGGTGTTGGATGCAGACTTAGGTTTAGCTAACGTGGATGTGATGCTTGGCATACGCCCGAAGCGAAACTTAGGGCATGTACTGGCTGGCGAGTGTGAACTCAAAGATGCCATCGTCGAGGGGCCTTTTGGGATACGAATAATTCCAGCGACCTCGGGCACACAGTCGATGACAGAGTTGTCACACGCCCAACATGTTGGTTTAATACGCGCCTTTGGCAGTTTAGAAGATGAGATGGATATTCTGCTCATCGATACAGCCGCAGGTATTTCTGATATGGTCGTGAGCTTCTGTCGCGCCGCACAAGATGTAGTGATCGTGGTATGTGACGAACCGACATCCATCACCGACGCTTACGCGCTGATCAAGCTCTTAAGTCGTGAACACCAAGTGCAACGTTTTAAAATTGTGGCCAATATGGTGAGAAGTTATCGTGAAGGACGGGAATTATTTGCTAAATTAACTTTAGTGACAGAAAGATTCCTAAATGTGAGCCTTGAACTTGTTGCTTGCATACCTTTGGATGATAAAGTGCGACAAGCAGTAAAAAAACAAAAAATAGTGGTCGATGCGTTTCCACGGTCACCTGCGGCACTGGCAATCAGCTCGTTGGCAAGTAAAGCGTTAACGTGGCCAATTCCAAGAACGCCGACAGGCCATCTGGAATTTTTTGTCGAGCGTTTGCTAAATAGAACAGAAAGTGTAGGGGAACCATTCGGTGAATAAAGCGCTTACTTATGACCAACACGGAAACCTAAAGAGCCAACAAGCATTTTTAGAAAAATACTCTGTATTGGTTAAGCGTATTGCACACCATTTAGCAGGTCGCCTGCCACCAAACGTATTGGTCGAAGATCTAATACAAGCCGGTATGATAGGCCTACTTGAAGCACAAAAAAATTATGATGGGAGTAAAGGTGCAAGCTTTGAAACCTACGCAGGAATTCGAATTCGTGGAGCTATGCTCGACGATATTCGGCGTGGTGATTGGGTTCCACGCTCGGTTCATAAACACAACCGAGAGATAACCCATGCAATTTCAGTTCTAGAAGGTGAGCTAAACCGAAACCCAACTGATACAGAAGTTGCGAAGTATTTAGGCATGTCGCTGGATCAGTACCATACTGTATTAACTGACATTAATTGCTCACGGATTGTCGGAATCGAAGATTTAGGTATTTCTGATGATGCAATTTCTCCTCTGGATGACGATGAAGACAACTCGCCATTTAAGGGAGTCGCCGATGAATCGTTTCGTAAAGCATTGGTTGAATCAATAAAATCACTTCCAGAACGTGAAGCTTTGGTACTTTCGCTCTATTATGATGAAGAGCTAAACTTAAAAGAAATTGGTGAAGTTCTAGGTGTTAGCGAATCCCGCGTTAGCCAGATACTAAGCCAATCTATGCAGCGACTAAGAACGAAGTTAAGTTCTTGGACGCAAAATGACTAATATCACTGATTTCGAGCTCAGTGGAGGCAATTTTGAATAAAAACATGAAGATCCTTATTGTTGACGACTTTTCAACAATGCGCCGTATTGTTAAGAATCTACTTCGTGATTTGGGCTTCAATAATACCCAAGAAGCAGATGATGGCCTGACAGCGTTGCCTATGCTAAAGAAAGGTGATTTTGAGTTTGTGGTTACAGACTGGAATATGCCGGGCATGCAAGGCATCGATTTGTTGAAAAATATTCGAGCAGACGCAGAACTTAAGCATCTGCCTGTTCTGATGATCACCGCAGAAGCAAAACGCGAACAAATCATCGAGGCTGCTCAAGCAGGTGTGAATGGTTATATCGTAAAACCTTTTACTGCTGCTACGCTTAAAGAAAAACTGGATAAAATTTTCGAGCGTTTATAAAGCGTGTGGTCACAGACAAAAGGTGCTCTATTCATTTATGCGCGAAAAGGCTAATCGATGATTTCATTAGAACAAGCAAAAGAACTCGTTCAGCTACTGGAAAATGGACAGCAAGATCAGGCGAATCAACTCTTTAAAGAGACCTACGACAAAGCAAGCAATCCAATGCTGCAAGAAATAGGCACTTTGACAAGGGAACTGCATGAATCGCTCAAACAGTTCAACCTTGATGAACGCATGGCTGAGATTGCAAATGACGAAATTCCAGATGCAAGGGATCGTCTTCAATACGTAATTGATAAAACGGAAGTGGCTGCGAATAAAACAATGGATGCAGTGGATCGATGTATGCCGATCGCTGACAGCCTTCACGAAGGTCTGTTAAAAGTGCGTCCACAATGGAATGAGTTGATGCATGGACGTATTGATCTCATTGAGTTTAAAGCACTTTGTCACCGTATTGATGATCTACTATCACAAGTTGAAGGCAACAGCAGCGAATTGCGAGGTCAGCTAACTGAGATATTGATGGCTCAAGACTTTCAAGATCTCACTGGCCAAATAATTCGGCGTGTTATTACGCTGGTTAATGAAGTTGAGAAACGCCTAGTTGAGATTCTCACTGCCTTTGGGGCTAACCAAATAGAACAAAAAACAGACAAGAAGAACCCATCTATCGAACCTGAAGGTCCTATTTTGAACCCTCATGAAAGAGCCGATGCGGTTTCATCTCAAGACGAAGTCGATGATTTGTTATCGAGTCTTGGTTTTTAGGGGTAACGTATGAGCTACGAATTAGACGACGACATTCTTCAGGACTTTTTGGTTGAAGCAGGTGAAATTCTCGAATTGCTCTCAGAGCAATTGGTTGAACTTGAGAACAACCCCGAAGACAGGGAGTTATTAAATGCGATTTTCCGCGGTTTCCATACCGTTAAAGGTGGGGCCGGGTTTCTTGCCCTCACCGAGCTGGTTGAGACGTGCCACGGTGCCGAGAACGTATTTGATATCTTACGCAATGGCCAAAGAAGTGTAACATCGAGCTTGATGGATACGATGTTACGAGCTTTAGACACCGTTAACGCACAGTTTCGCGCTGTTCAAGATCAAGAACCCTTAGAGCCTGCAGATCCCGCTCTACTCGATGAACTTCATAAATTGTGTCGTCCTGCTTCTGAAGATGAAATTGACGAAGTGGAGCCTGTTATTGCTGAAGTTGAAGTCGAGGAAGAGGCCGCTATCGAAGCGCCTGAACCGGAAGTCATTCAACCAGTGGCCTCAAAGGCTGTCGCGTCAAATTCTATCGATGAAATCACGCAAGATGAATTTGAAAAACTGTTAGACGAATTACATGGCAAGGGCACCGCGCCGAATGCTCATTCTGAAAATGCCGCACCGGCGGCCCCAGCGCCTAAAGCCCCAAGTGCATCAGTGGCTGCTAGTGGTGACATTACGGATGACGAATTTGAAAAGCTGCTTGATGAACTGCACGGCGTAGGCAAAGCTCCAACCGTTGACCCCTCTCCTGAGGTGACAGCGAAACCAACTACTCCGCCTAAATCAACAGCGGCACCTAAAGCTTCTGCTGGTGGTGGCGATGATTTGATGACGGACGAGGAGTTTGAAAAGCTTCTTGACGAACTGCATGGCTCAGGAAAAGGGCCATTGCCAGAAGAGTTGGAAATGGCAACCAGACCTGCTTCTGAAAATGTGAAGCCAGCAGAGCCTGTAAAACCAACAGAGACCGCAAAACCGAAAGCTGAAGCGGCGAAACCTACACCTGCTCCTCAGCCTAAAGTAACGGCTCCAGCCGCCTCTTCCCCGGCGAAAGCTCCGGTTGCAGTGGCTGAGAAAAAAGAAGTATCAGCACCTGCTGTGGCTAAAAAATCGCAAACTCAGCCGGAAACAACAGTCCGTGTTGATACATCAACGCTCGACATCATTATGAACATGATTGGCGAATTGGTGCTAGTGCGTAACCGCTTGCTGAGTTTAGGGCTTAATAGCAACGACGAAGAGATGGCAAAAGCGGTGGCTAACCTTGATGTAGTTACCGCGGATTTACAAGGCGCTGTCATGAAAACGCGCATGCAACCGATTAAGAAAGTGTTCGGTCGTTTCCCTCGCGTGGTTCGAGACCTTGCACGTACCCTGAAAAAAGACATTGTGCTTGAAATGCGCGGTGAAGAAACAGACCTTGATAAAAACTTGGTCGAAGCGCTTGCAGACCCATTGATCCACTTAGTGCGCAACTCAGTTGACCACGGCATTGAAATGCCTGATGTGCGTAGCAAATCTGGAAAGCCAAGCACGGGTAAAATCATACTCTCAGCTTCGCAAGAAGGTGATCATATTGAGCTAGCTATCGTCGATGATGGCGGCGGTATGGACCCAGATAAGCTGCGTAGTATTGCGGTTAAACGAGGCATGATGGATGAAGATGCGGCGTCGCGTCTCTCCAATAAAGAGTGTTTTAACTTAATCTTTATGGCGGGATTCTCCAGTAAAGAGCAAATTTCAGACATTTCTGGTCGTGGTGTTGGGATGGATGTTGTAAAAACAGCCATCAATACACTCAATGGTTCAATTGACATCGATTCTGAGATGGGCAAAGGGACTAAGATTACGATCAAAGTGCCGCTAACACTCGCTATCTTACCTACATTGATGGTTGGGGTCGCAGGGCATCCATTTGCTCTACCACTTGCGAGCGTGAATGAAATCTTCCACCTTGATCTTAGCCGGACGAACGTCGTTGATGGACAACTGACCATCATAGTACGTAAAAAATCGATACCACTCTTCTACTTACAGAATTGGCTAGCACCTAAAGCAGGTAAAATAGAACTGCGTAAAGGTCATGGACATGTTGTTATTGTTCAGATTGGTAGCCAGCGAGTTGGTTTTGTGGTTGATACCTTAATTGGCCAAGAAGAAGTGGTAATCAAACCACTAGATAAGCTTCTTCAAAAAACACCGGGTATGGCTGGGGCAACGATTACCAGCGATGGACATATTGCACTAATACTAGATGTGCCAGATTTGCTTAAGCAGTATGCTGCTGCTTCCCGCATTTAAATGAGCACACAATATAAGGACACCCATGGCGATTAGAGTATTAGTCGTTGATGATTCGAGCTTTTTTAGACGGCGTGTGAGTGAAATTATTAACTCTGACACCCGTCTAGAAGTGATTGATGTTGCAACTAACGGTAAAGAAGCCGTAGAAAAAGCGAGAATCTTAAAGCCTGATGTCATCACAATGGATATTGAGATGCCAGTTATGGATGGCATTACTGCTGTCCGTGAAATTATGGCTGCGAACCCGATCCCGATCTTGATGTTCTCATCGCTGACTCATGATGGTGCCAAAGCAACGCTAGATGCTTTAGATGCTGGAGCGTTAGATTTCTTACCGAAAAAATTTGAAGATATTGCCCGTAACCGTGATGAGGCTGTCGCTTTATTACAACAACGGGTTATTCAAATCGCGTCGAAAAAAGGGATGCTGAGAAGACCTTTGGTTTCACGCCCAGTGCCGAGCACATCATCGCCGTTTGCCAATAGAACAGCGGCTACAACGGCGAGTTCCCCTGCGCCGAAATCAATGGGCACATTGGCTCGCTTTAAAGCTACAGGTAAAAAATATCAGTTGACCGCTATCGGTACCTCTACAGGGGGCCCGGTTGCGTTACAAAAAATATTGACGAAGTTACCTGCGAATTATCCGCATCCGATCGTACTCATTCAACACATGCCTGCCACCTTCACTGCTGCATTTGCAAACCGGCTCAACTCACTGTGTAAAATTGAAGTGAAAGAAGCAGAAGATGGTGATGCATTGCGCCCAGGCGTTGCCTATTTGGCTCCGGGTGGTAAACAGATGATGATTGAGGGCCGTCCGGGTAGTGCAAAATTGCGCATTATCGATGGTGGTGAACGTATGAACTATAAGCCGTGTGTTGATATAACATTCGGTTCTGCGGCGAAGATCTATGCAGATAAAGTGCTGTCAATGATATTGACTGGTATGGGAGCCGATGGTCGTGAAGGGGCTCGAATGTTACAAGCCGCAGGGGCAACCATTTGGGCTCAGGATGAAGAAAGTTGCGTGGTGTATGGCATGCCGCAAGCTGTCGCAAAAGCGGGGATCTCGTCTGAAGATTTACCGTTAGAGCGTATATCAGAACGAATGTTAGTTGAAGTTGGCCTCGCATAAAGGAAGTTCAATGATTGTATGGAGTATTGCAAACCAAAAAGGCGGTGTGGGTAAAACAACCACAACGATTACGCTTGCTGGTTTGCTAAGTCAGCAAGGCAAAAGAGTGCTGTTGGTCGATACTGACCCTCACGCCTCGCTTACTACATACTTAGGTTATGATTCTGATGGCGTGCCCGTCAGCCTGTTTGACCTATTTCAGCAACGTGAGTTAACAGAGCAAAGCGTTACCCCTCTTATCCTAAAAACCGATGTTGAAGGCATTGATCTCATCCCTGCCCATATGTCTCTAGCCACTTTAGATAGAGTCATGGGCAACCGCAGTGGGATGGGGCTGATTTTGAAACGTGCGCTTCTTGCATTGCGCCATAATTATGACTACGTATTGATCGACTGTCCTCCAATCTTAGGGGTAATGATGGTTAATGCATTGGCCGCCAGCGATCGTATCTTAATTCCAGTGCAGACTGAGTTTCTGGCTATGAAAGGGCTCGAAAGGATGATTCGCACCTTAGCCATCATGCAAAAATCTCGTAGCCGATCGTTCAAAGTGACTATCGTACCGACTATGTACGACAAGCGAACCCGGGCTTCTTTGCAAACGCTGAATCAACTTAAAAAAGATTACCCAGAGCAAGTTTGGAGCTCTGCTGTACCTATAGACACCAAGTTTCGTGACGCGAGTTTAAAGCGCTTGCCTGCTTCTCATTTTGCTGAAGGTAGCCGTGGTGTTTTTGCTTATAAACAGTTGCTGATTTATTTAGAGAGGCTAGCTATTGATGAGTAGTGGGCCATTTTTATCCAGTGAACAAGCACTCGATGACTACTTTACAGCGTTACTAGATGAAGAAGCGATTGAACTTGAGCTGAAAGCGGAAGAGCAAAAAGAATTGTCCCTTGCTGAACCTGAGTTAGCGCTTTCGACATCGGTGCAATCTGTACCGGAAAAAAGTTATTACCATGCTGAAGTGGTTGAGTTTGAGCTGCCGAATTTAGATGATGTGCAGCGCTTATTAAGCCAGCTAGAATCAAGTAATCCAGTGGCAGAGTTAGAGCTGGAAGAGATCATGGAGCAAAACACCGTTCAGATCGCTTTAAAAACTCAACCAGTGGCTGAAATTGTTGAAGAGATCCAAGAATGGGATATTCCCGCCGATACTTTGGAAACAGAACCTGAAGTTGAAATTCTGACTGCGGTAGACACTGTTGAAGAATTTGCTGTTGACGTGGAAGTGGTTGAGCAACCGACGGCTGAAGTCGAACTTGAAACGCAAGCGGGCTACTCTGGAATTGGTACATGGCAAAGCACTGCGAGAACACGAGATTTTCAAGTGCTCTATTTTGAAGTGAATGGCGTGACGTTTGCGGTGCCTCTTGATGAACTTGGGGGGATCCACCGTATGGCAACGCTCAATCATTTAATCGGTCGACCTGCTTGGTACCTTGGACTGCAAACTAATAAAGACAATCAGCTAGATGTTGTCGATACGGCAAAATGGGTAATGGCAGAAAAGCTCCATGATGATAGCTACAAAAAAGGTTATCAATACATCGTCATGCTTGGTGACAGTATGTGGGGGTTAGCAAGTACTCAGCTTATGGGTACAGAATTGCTAAGCTCAGAGAAGGTTCGCTGGCGAGAACAGGCAGGCAAAAGGCCGTGGCTTGCTGGAATGGTAAAAGAAAAAATGTGTGCTTTGATCCATGTTGAAGCATTGATAGCTATGCTTAATGCAGGGCTTGATGTAAAAGCACTAGAGAAATAATAATACATTGATGTCGGAATCGACTTAGAGAGGAAAAGGTATGTCTCAGACTAACGAAGTAGAAGTAAGAAAAGACAAGTCTAACGACGAAGTGCTTCAGTGGGTGACGTTCCAACTAGAAGAAGAAACATACGGAATTAATGTAATGCAGGTACGTGAAGTACTCCGCTATACAGAAATTGCACCTGTACCAGGTGCTCCTGATTATGTTCTTGGCATCATTAACCTACGTGGTAATGTTGTGACCGTCATTGATACACGATCTCGTTTTGGCTTAATGCAAGGTGAAATCACGGATAATACACGCATTATTGTGATTGAATCTGAGCGCCAAGTGATTGGTATTTTAGTCGATAGCGTTGCGGAAGTAGTTTACCTACGTTCTTCTGAAATCGATACTACACCAAGTGTTGGTACTGATGAGAGCGCTAAGTTTATCCAAGGCGTGAGCAACCGTGACGGTAAGCTATTGATCCTTGTTGACCTGAATAAACTGCTAACTGAAGACGAGTGGGACGAGATGGTCCACCTATAATGAGCGAAGCTATGTTGTTCAGTGCTCCTGTTATTCTTATAGGGAGCGCGGTTTTTGTTGTTGTATTTTTGTTGCTGGTGTTACTTCGTGTACGTCAGGGACTTGCCCAACAGATTGATCACCAAAGACAACAAGCCCGATCGTTAGATAAGGAGTTGCAAAAGGCGAATAGACAACTGTTGGAAATACGCTCAGTTGCTATTGGTCTTGGCCAAAAAGTGACGGATCAGCAGGATCTCATCCAGCATTTAAACGAGCGAATTACTGAATTGGAACATGTTGATACGGATGGGCGTTTATACAGCCGAGCGACAAAAATGGTCCAACTCGGTGCTGACATCAATGAGCTTATTAAAGAGTGTGAGCTACCTAAAGCTGAAGCTGAGTTGATGATGTCCTTGCAGAAGAAAATTGCAGGGCATGAAAGCATCCCGCCACTGAGTAGTCACCCGGAAGGTCGCGAGCCGGTGCAAAGTACGAGGCGACCTGCCAAAAAATAGTCGAAAGAGCGAAACTAGAGAGGGAAGCCAATGGCTTCCCTCTCTAGTTTTGAATGTGGCTAAATGTAGCCATAAAGTAGTAAATGAGACAGAAAATAATTAAAAATTAACAGTTTCTTACCTAGTTTCGTGACTGGTAATAGTCTTATTATGTTTTGTCTTAGGTGTGGTGTGCTAATATAGCGGCTCAAATTTCTCGATTTAGATGCACATGCTTGAAGTAAATAACCTGACCGCAATTCGTGATGAAAGAGTTCTGTTTGAAGCACTTAGCTTTGTGATTCATGCTGGCGAACTGGTACAGATTGAAGGACGGAACGGCACAGGTAAAACGACCTTACTACGAATTATTGCCGGGTTAGGTGATAGAGAGGATGGTTCTATTTGGTGGAATGGCATGAATATTGAGTCTAATCGTGATGATTACCACCAAGATTTACTGTTTCTTGGTCATCAAACTGGGGTTAAGCGCGATTTGACGGCATTCGAGAATCTTCATTTTTATCAATCAGTGCATAATGCAGAATCGTCTTCTCAAGAGATATATCAAGCCTTGGCTAAAGTGGGTTTAGCTGGCCGAGAAGACGTGGCTGCAGGCCAGCTTTCTGCCGGACAACAGCGCCGAGTTGCGCTGGCTCGTTTGTGGCTCAGTCAACAAAAGTTGTGGATTTTAGATGAACCGTTAACTGCGATTGATAAGCAAGGTGTCAAAGTGTTGGAAGCCTTATTTCTAGCGCATGCGCAACAAGGTGGCATCGTTGTATTGACCACACACCAAGATATGTTTGCTAACTATCCGCAATTGCGAAAAATTAAATTGGGGCATGAGTCATGATCGTGACCATGGGGATGATCATCCGTCGTGAATTATTGATCGCCTTTCGACGTCAAGCCGATATTTTTAATCCACTGTGGTTTTTTATCATAGTGATCACCCTATTCCCGCTGAGTATCGGCCCAGAGCCTGCTTTGCTCGCCCGTATCGCTGCAGGTATTGTTTGGGTTGCGGCGTTACTGTCGGCGCTACTATCACTTGAGCGTCTGTTTCGCGATGATTTTCAAGACGGGTCACTTGAACAAATGATGCTGATCCCAGTGCCATTACCCATAGTCGTTATTTCAAAAGTCGTGGCTCATTGGTTATTGACTGGACTGCCTTTAATTTTAATTAGCCCATTGTTAGCCGTATTATTGTCATTAGATTTTAATACGTGGCTTGCGGTTGTATTGACTTTGTTCATTGGCACGCCAACGTTGAGTTTTATCGGTGCTATTGGTGTTGCATTGACCGTAGGCTTGCAAAAAGGTGGCGTGTTGCTGAGCCTACTGGTCTTACCCTTGTATATCCCGATTTTAATCTTCGCTACATCAGCTATTGATGCAGCATCGCTTGGCATGCTCTACAACGGTCAATTGGCTGTTTTGGGGGCAATGTTTATGGGCGCGATAACATTAACTCCATTTGCTATTAGCGCAGCATTGAGAGTCAGCGTTAACTAAATTAAGTACGAACGATATTTTCAGCAATGCATTTGAGCGTTGCGTATCAACAACACAATAAACTGAGCAGACACATGCTCAGAAGCAATGAAGTAAGAGTGAGACAATACAATGTGGAAATGGCTCCATCCCTATGCAAAGCCTGAATCCGCCTATCGGCTATGTGGAAAGTTCCTGCCTTGGTTTGCAGGGCTCGCTATCTTATGCCTGGTAGTCGGTAATATCCTTGGTTTAGCTTATGCTCCGGCAGACTATCAACAAGGCGACAGCTTCAGAATCATTTACATTCATGTCCCTTCCGCCATTTGGTCAATGGGCATTTATATGTCGATGGCGATTGCGGCTTTCATTGGTCTAGTTTGGCAATTAAAACTGTCAGACATGGCCGCTGCTGCAATGGCGCCCATCGGTGCGGTATTTACGTTTATTGCGTTAATAACTGGAGCAATTTGGGGCAAACCGATGTGGGGAACTTGGTGGGTATGGGATGCTCGTCTGACGTCTGAGCTCATTTTACTGTTTCTCTATTTGGGAGTGATTGCGCTTTACCACGCTTTCGATGATCAAAAAACAGCCGCAAAAGCCGCAGGTCTGCTGGCCATCGTTGGTGTGATCAATCTACCTATCATTCATTTCTCCGTTGAGTGGTGGAATACCCTGCACCAAGGTGCCACGATTACTAAATTTGAAAAGCCTTCCATATCCAGTGACATGTTGTGGCCACTGCTGCTCAATATTTTTGGCTTTGCTTTCTTTTTTGCTGTGGTCACTATGGTCCGCTTACGCAATGAAATTATCAGTAAAGAGAGCCATCGCCCTTGGGTTATCGAATTGGCAACCCTTCAAACACAGAAAGGTAACTGATCATGCATTTTGACTCTTTGAGTGATTTCTTGGCGATGGGCGGTTACTCCGCCTATGTATGGAGTGCATTTGGCATTACCTTTTTATCCATGTTTATTTTACTGATGCTCAGCATCAAGCGTGGCAAAACCTTGTTGCAAGATGTGCAAGCAAAGGTTGAACGCCAAGCCAGAATTGATGCTGCAAAGCATATGGAGAACACCTTATGACCCCAAGACGTAAAAAAAGACTCACCATTATTTTGGCATTGATTATTGGGGCTGGTGCCACCATTGGTTTGATGTTGTATGCACTCAATCAAAATATGGACCTTTTCTATACGCCGACCGAGCTTGTACACGGTAAACCCGATGGGACAAAGCCAGAAGTGGGTCAACGGCTACGCATTGGCGGCATGGTGGTGGTGGGCTCTGTGAAAAGAGATCCGGGTTCACTAAAAGTAAGATTTCAGCTCCACGATGTTGGTCCAAATGTGACGGTCGAATATGAAGGCATCTTACCCGACTTGTTTAGAGAAGGTCAGGGTATTGTTGCGCAAGGCGTATTGAAAGATGCCACCACAGTAGAAGCGTTTGAAGTGCTAGCCAAGCATGATGAAAACTATATGCCACCGGAAATTGCTGAAGCAATGAAGAAAACGCATGAGCCGTTAACCTATAGCTCGGAACAAAAACAAGGAAGTGCTCAATGATTGTTGAAATAGGACATTTTGCCCTTATTGTTTCACTTGGGCTTGCCATATTACTCAGCTTACTTCCACTTGTTGGTGCTTCTAAAAACAATACCATGCTGATGAATACTGCGCGGCCATTAGCATGGGGAATGTTTTCATTGCTATTGGTCTCATTTAGCATTTTGTTGTGGGCATTTTATGTCAATGACTTCACGGTACAATACGTGGCGAGTAATTCGAATAGTCAATTACCCTGGTATTACCGTCTAACAGCGGTGTGGGGGGCGCATGAAGGTTCATTATTGCTGTGGGTTTTAATTCAAGCGGGATGGACTGTGGCGGTGGCTACCTTTAGCCGTGGTATGCCTCAAGAATCTGTGGCGCGAGTCTTATCCGTTATGGGGCTGATCAGCGTTGGATTCTTGCTGTTTGTCATCGTGACTTCGAATCCATTTTTACGCACCTTACCCTATTTCCCAATTGATGGTCGTGACTTAAACCCGTTGCTACAAGATCTTGGGCTAATCATTCACCCACCCATGTTATACATGGGATATGTCGGTTTTTCAGTCGCATTCTCATTTGCAATAGCCTCTTTGATGACCGGGCGTTTGGATACTGCATGGGCCCGTTGGTCTCGTCCTTGGACAACTGCGGCGTGGTTATTTTTGACATTAGGCATCGCGCTAGGTTCGTGGTGGGCTTACTACGAACTTGGCTGGGGTGGCTGGTGGTTCTGGGATCCAGTAGAAAACGCGTCGTTTATGCCATGGCTTGCGGGAACGGCATTGATGCACTCACTGGCTGTGACAGAAAAACGTGGCACATTCAAAGCTTGGACAGTGTTACTGGCAATTTCAGCATTTTCGCTCAGTTTACTGGGCACATTCTTAGTGCGATCTGGTATTTTGGTTTCGGTACACGCATTTGCATCCGATCCCGCTCGTGGCCTGTTTATCCTTGGGTTTTTGGTGTTTGTCATCGGTGGCTCACTGCTATTGTTTGCCGTTAAAGGTGCGGCAGTGCGCGTCCGTGGCAATGCTGAATTGATCTCGCGTGAAAATGCGCTGCTCTCCAACAACATCTTATTAATCGCGGCATTGGTGGTGGTGTTGGTTGGCACCTTGTTACCTTTAATCCACAAGCAGATTGGCCTTGGTTCCGTATCAATAGGAGCGCCTTTCTTCAACATGCTGTTTGCATGGCTAATGGTGCCATTTGCATTTTTGCTGGGGATCGGTCCACTGATCCGTTGGAAGCGCGATAATTTTTCCAAGCTTTTGAAACCGATGTTGATTTGTGGCCTGATGGCGTTGATTCTTTCGGCGGTTATGGTGTACCTGCTAGCTGAACGCTTTAGCTTGATGGCATTTATCGGCTGGGTCATGGCGTTTTGGATCATCTTGCTACACGTTGTCGAGTTGCACCAACGTGCGACACATCGTCATAGCTTCATGATAGGGGTGACTAAACTACAACGTAGCCACTGGGCCATGATGTTAGGCCATGTTGGTCTTGCCGTTACTGTGATTGGTATTGCGATGGTGCAAAACTACAGTATCGAGCGTGATGTTCGTCTAGCACCTGAGGAATCTTTTGAAATCCAACAATATAACTTTTATTTCAAAGGGTTAAGAGATAAAGATGGCCCGAACTATGATGGTTATATTGCCGATTTTGAAATTACGCAGGATGGGCAATACGTGAATACACTCCATGCGGAAAAACGCTTTTATCGTACTGCCAAGTCAATGATGACTGAAGCGGCCATCGATCGTGGCATCACTCGCGATTTGTACATTGCAATGGGTGAGCGATTAGAAGATGGTCGTTCATGGGCGATCCGAATTTATTACAAACCATTTGTACGTTGGATCTGGGCTGGTGCTTTATTGATGTCATTAGGTGGTGCGTTAGCCATCAGTGACAAACGCTACCGCTTTAGAAAAAGCTCCCAACAGGAGGCGTAGATGAACAAGAAAATTCTATTTATTCCATTGGTGGCTTTTCTTGGTCTAGTTGCCGTGTTTGTTACTCAGTTGGTCAAAAATACCGAAGGTGATGATCCCACAAAATTGGAGTCGGTTCTGATTGGTAAGTCTGTGCCTGAATTTCGTTTGGAAGATTTAGCCGAACCCGGCAAGCTGTATGACCAAGCGATATTTAAAGGGGAGCCTTTGCTGCTGAACGTCTGGGCAACTTGGTGCCCGACCTGCTATGCCGAACATCAATATCTCAATCGGTTGGCGGGTGATGGTGTAAAAATTATAGGTTTAAATTATAAAGATCAACGAGATAAAGCGGTTCAATGGTTAAATGAGCTAGGTAATCCTTACTTGATCAGCCTGTTCGATGGTAATGGTATGCTAGGGTTAGATCTCGGCGTTTACGGTGCGCCGGAAACCTTTCTCATTGATGCCAACGGCGTTATTCGTTACCGCCATGTGGGGGATGTTAATCCAACCAATTGGCAAACAACTTTGCAACCTATGTATCAGAAACTTCTAGAGGAAGCGAAGTAATGAAGCGTTTTATATTATCGATCATTGCTAGCTTTGCTTTGGTATTTTCTGTGCAATCTGCAATTGAAGTGTACGAGTTTGATAATCCACAGCAAGAGCAGCAATTCAAAGAGTTGAGCAATACATTGCGTTGTCCAAAGTGTCAAAACAATACTATTGCCGACTCAAATGCAGCATTAGCACAGGACTTACGTAATAAAGTCTATGAAATGACCAAGCAAGGTAAGTCTGAACAAGACATTGTTGACTACATGATTGCACGTTACGGCAACTTTGTGACCTATAATCCACCGTTGACTTTGGCGACTTCTATCTTATGGCTAGGTCCTTTGAGTGTGGTGTTTCTGGGTTTTGGTTTTATTGTATTACGCAGCAAACGTCGTAAAGCATCAATCGCTCAAAGTGGTGAAGTTTGGGATGCCGAAAAGGAAGAGCGATTAAATCAGTTGCTCGCCGAAGACGCGGTTGATGATGAGAAGCATGGAGACAAACAATAATGACGTTTTTTTGGTTATCTACCCTCATTCTGACCTTCTTTGGTTGTGTCTTCATTGCACTGCCGATCCTCAAAAACAGAGCGAACAACGATGCAGCGCTGCGTGACGAATTGAACAAAGCGATCTTTAAAAACCGCCTTGCAGAGTTACACGAAGAGACGCAAGAAGGGTTGGTTGACAGCGAACAAGAGCTGATTGCTGATCTGAAACAGTCGCTATTGGATGATATTCCTGCGCAATCGGTGCAAGGAAATTCTTCACATGTGTCACCGATGGTTGTTTTGATCCCCTCGATTTTATTGGTCGTCATCTTAAGCTATGGCTTTTACCTAAAATTTGGCGCGGCTAGTCAAGTAGAGCAGTGGCAGCAAGTGAACGCTAACTTACCTGCACTCTCAAAAAAAATGATGTCACCAGAAGGTGCTGCCTTAAGTGATGATGAGATGAATGATCTCACACTGGCGCTGCGCACTCGTCTGCATTATCAGCCTCAAGATGCGACCGGGTGGTTGCTGCTTGGACGTATTGGACTTGCTAACAGAGATATAGAAACATCGATTGGCTCAATGAAGAAAGCGTATGCGTTAGATCCAAAAGATGCAGATGTGAAGTTGGGCTATGCGCAAGCATTAATGTTGTCACAAGATGAGCTTGACCAAAATCAAGCACGTGAAATTTTAACGGCATTAGTACAACAAGATTATGTTGATCTACGCGTGTTTTCACTACTTGCGTTTGATGCGTTTGAACGCCAGGATTACCCAGCGGCGATGAAGTATTGGCGATTAATGCAGCAGATGATTGGCCCTGAAGATAGCCGTTATGAGATGCTTTCGCGCAGTATTGAAAGAGCACAAAGCAAAATGCAGCCTAAAGCTATCGATGGAAAAATGGTTCCTGTCACCATCTCACTCGGTGATGGTGTGACTCTTGAACAAAATGCAGTACTCATAGTCTCTGTGCACAGTTCTGATGGTGCACCTATGCCTGTTGCCGCAGCGCGTTATCCACTGACTCAATTCCCTATTAAGGTTGTGTTAGATGATAGCAATAGCATGGTTCAAGGGCGGAAGTTATCCGACCTTGCACAGCTTATTGTTCGAGTACGCTTGGATACGGATGGCAATGTTTCAACCAAACAAGGTGATTGGTTTGGTGAAAGTGCTCCCATGAGCCTCGGTCAACCTGTTGAAGTTGTGATCAATAAGCAGTATTAATAGCACTTATATACAATTAACGTATTGATAGGCCGATGTCTCATCGGCCTTTATACATGGAAATAAATAATGATAAGCCGCCTATCCCGACTGATATGCCCTATGCTGTTCCTTTTCGTATTAGCAGGGTGTGCAAGCGCTCCGGATTCAACGTCAGCCGAATCAAATCAAACGCAGTCGGGCGATCCTTTTGAGGTTTTTAACCGATCAATGTGGACAATCAACTACGATTATATCGATCCATACTTGGTTCGCCCTGTTGCGATTGCCTACGTGGATTACATTCCACACCCAATTAGAAAAACGATCGCCAATGTTCTGTCAAACCTTGATGAACCTTCAAGCATTATCAACAACATATTGATGGGTAATGGCACGAAAGCCGTTGACCACTTTAACCGCTTTTGGATTAATAGCACCTTAGGCCTGTTTGGGATGATTGATATTGCGTCAGAAGCGGGCATCACCAAACACAATGAAAAAGCGTTTAGTGATGCGGTAGGTCATTATGGTGTTGGTAATGGTCCATATTTAATGATTCCTGGATACGGGCCCTACACGATTCGAGAAACCACAGATGTTGTGGATGGCTTGTATGTACCACTTTCTTATCTCAATGTCTGGGCTGGCCTAGGCAAATGGGCTCTGGAAGGATTGGAGACCCGAGCAAGGCTCGTTCCTCAAGAAGTGACGTTGGAAAACTCCCCAGATCCATATTCATTAACTCGCGATGTTTATTTACAACGCCAAGATTTTAAAGCAGAAATTGATACCCAAACGTATGATGAATCGGAAGAAGAGTATCTCGACGATTATCTGGAAGAAGGGTTTTAATCATACCCATGTAGGTCGGCCTTGTACTGCTAGCTAGGCCGACATCACACG
>NZ_NDIM01000300.1:0-5032 GCF_002241375.1 Vibrio sp. V19_P1S1T109
GTTTTATAGTTCAATTGTTGCTTTTTTATCCTCAGATCATTTTTTTAAACTGCTATGATCACTTTAGTAACACGATTCATCTGTTACTATTTTCATATTATTCACGCGATAAACTTCCTTACTTTTCCCTTTCCCTTTACTATCGTGACTTATTCTATCGACAAGATTAATGGCATGGACAAGGTTTACCACGTTCTTACTTTAGCAGGCATCGCACTCTATTGGTTTTTGGTCGCCGCAGTCACGCTACGCGTTGTATTGAAACGCCGAGCGGTGAGTGTTTCTCTGGCTTGGCTGATGGTGATTTATATCATTCCGATTGTGGGAGTGATCTGCTACTTTCTTTTTGGTGAGCTAAATTTAGGGCGCAAGCGTGCAGAGCGTGCGAAGGAAATGTTTGCTCCATTTGGTGATTGGTTTAGACAGCTTAACGATTGCCAAGCTCATGCCCCTGAGGGAATGGGTGCTCAAATTTATAAAATTGATGAACTGTGTAACCACCGTATGGGGATTCCGGCCTTAAGTGGTAATACGTTATCACTGCAAACCTCCCCTAACGAAATTCTGCATTCCATCATTGCCGACATCGAACAAGCTCACACTAGCATCCAAATGGTATTTTATATTTGGCACCCAGGTGGATTGGCGGATTCGGTTGCGTCAGCTCTGATCCAAGCGGCCAAACGAGGTGTGCACGTTAAGCTGCTGCTTGATTCCGCAGGGAGCCCCCGCTTCTTCAAAAGTCATTGGTATACCATGATGAAAGACGCAGGAGTTGAAGTCGTCCAAGCGTTAGAAGTGAGCCCGTGGCGGATGTTCTTACGCCGCTTAGACCTACGCCAACATCGTAAAATTATTGTTATCGACGATAAAATTGCCTACACAGGCTCGATGAATTTGGTTGACCCGGCCTATTTCAAGCAAAACTCCGGTGTGGGTCAATGGGTCGATATTATGGTTCGTATTACCGGGCCTGCGGTCAATGTGCTGTCCGCAGTACATTGCTGGGACTGGGAGGTGGAAACAGGAATACGCATGTTGCCAGCACAACCAGAATGTACTATCGCTCCAGATCAGCCCCATCATCCAGTACAGGTTGTCCCCTCAGGCCCTGGTATGCCAGAAAACTTAATCTCTCAAGTGTTAACACTGGCGATTAATCAGTCAAACCAATCCGTTAGGATCACTACCCCTTACTTTGTTCCTAGTGCAGACCTATTAGCAACGCTAAAAATGACCGCTCAGCGCGGTATCAATGTTGAGATCATTATTCCACATAAAAATGACTCATTGATGGTCAAATGGGCATCTCGCGCATTCTATGGCGAGCTACTTGAAGCAGGGGTGAAAATATACGAATTCTACGGTGGTTTGCTGCACACGAAATCAGTCGTGATCGATAACCAGTTCTGTCTTGTCGGTACGGTGAATATCGACATGCGCAGCTTATGGCTCAATTTTGAAGTCACGCTCGCGATTGAAGACCAATCTTTCACTCAGGAAATGAACTGGCTACAGCAACACTATATAGAACAATCTGACTTGGTTGAGCTACCAATATGGGAGCAACGCCCACTGTATCATAGGTTTTTTGAACGATTGTTCTATTTGTTTAACCCTCTGCTATAAACTTTTTATCTGACTGGGGTTGCCAAGCTAGGCAACTCCATGTTTTAAATAACGAACTCTCTCCCAGACAAGGATTTCGGATGTCAGAAGGTAAAAAAACACTGTTGGTCAATGCGGGTCGTAGTAAAAAGTGGACCAATGGCGTTGTCAACCCACCTATTCAGCGCGCCTCTACCGTTGTATTTGATAGTGTGGCTGAAAAAAATCATGCGACTGTCAATCGGGCTAATAAAACACTCTTTTATGGACGCCGTGGTACTCATACGCACTTTGCGTTCCAAGAAGCAATGGTGGAAATTGAAGGTGGCGTCGGTTGCGCGCTTTTCCCTTGCGGTGCGGCCGCCATTGCCAATAGTATTCTTTCCTTTGTGCAAACGGGTGACCATATTCTGATGGTCGACACTTGCTATGAACCTACTCGTGATTTTTGTGAAAAAATCATGAAAAAAATGGGCATAGAAACGGCCTACTACCCACCGACCATAGGTGAAGGGATCCGAGCTTTGATCCAACCCAATACCAAAGTGTTGTTCACTGAATCACCCGGCTCGATCACGATGGAAGTGCAAGATATCCCGACCTTATCGCGGGTTGCACATGAACATAACATCATTGTCATGCTGGATAACACTTGGGCGGCGGGCGTGAACTTTTCACCTTTTGAACATGGTGTTGATATTTCGATCCAAGCGGCGACGAAATACATTGTTGGCCACTCAGACGTGATGTTAGGAACAGCGATTGCCAATGAAAAATGCTGGGATCAATTGCGAGAGCAAAGCTATTTGATGGGACAATGTGTCTCACCTGATGACGCTTATTTAGGGCTACGAGGGCTAAGAACGTTAGATGTTCGCTTACGTCAACATGCTCAAAATAGCTTAGCCATTGCGCACTGGTTAGCAGAACAACCTGAAGTGGATCATGTTCGCCATCCTGCGCTAGAGACTTGTCCTGGACATGAGTTTTATCAGCGTGATTTCACTGGTGGTAACGGGCTGTTTTCATTTGTATTAAAGAGCAGTGATATAAAAGCTACGACGGCTTTGCTCGATGGCATGCAACATTTTAGTATGGGCTTTTCATGGGGTGGGTTTGAAAGCCTGATTTTAGCTAATGAACCCAAAAGCTTTGATAGTTTAAGAACCGTCGCACACCCGCACTTTGCAGGTACACTGATTCGAGTGCATATTGGTCTTGAAGATGTAGACGATCTGATCGCTGATCTAAAAGCGGGATTAGAACGCTACAGTGCACAGCTTGCTCTGCGTGCATAATATGAGCGGAAGAACAAAAGGCCGCTGAATCTTCAGCGGTCTTTTGCATATTAGGTTACCCTGAAAAATTAACGCTTGGGGCAATCAGCCAAATGATCGTTCACCATACCCACCGCCTGCATAAAAGCATAACAAATCGTTTCGCCAATAAACTTGAAGCCTTTTTTCTTTAGAAATTGGCTCATCGCCTTAGACGTGGGCGTCGATGTAGGGATATCACTCATCTGCTGCCAATGATTGAGCACTGGTTGACCATCCACAAACTGCCACAATGCTTTGGATAAGGAACCATACTCTTGCTGCAACAGTAAAGCAGCTCGTGCATTGGAATAGACAGAGGCAATTTTTCCTTTGTGCTTCACCACATCGAAATGTTCGATAATGTAAGGTGCCCGCGTTTCGTCGTACTGAGCCAGTTTTTCAAGATCATAACCGTCAAAGGCTAAGCGATAACCTTCGCGCTTTTTCAAAATCGTAATCCAGCTCAGCCCAGCTTGCGCACCTTCTAACGTCAAAAATTCGAACAACTTGACATCATCGTAAACGGGAATGCCCCACTCATTATCGTGATAATCGCGCTCTAAAGGGTGATTCATCGCCCATGCACAAGTCATTTCTGTATGATGCTTCATTTTTTGTTTCCTTACCCTTACCTTCATTTGCGGTGTCAGTTGAACAATGACACTGCAAATCTACGTGCCTAGCTTTACTTTTTAAAGCTGATTAAACTCACGATTGACTTTAAATGCTTCAGAGGTGACATAAGCCTCCATTTTACGGATTTTCTGATCCACTCGAGTTAAATCTTGATCCAATGTCGCCAGCAAAGCTTCGGCGGTTTGTCCTTGCTCCCAAGGCTTATTCTTCAATGTATGTTCGCGTTGGGCTTTTAGCGTTTCAACATACTGAGTAGGCTGCTTTTCTAACATCAGCATCAAAGCCATATAAGCTAAAAGCACTAAAAAACCACCACCGAGTAGTGCAGCCGAGATGACCAATATACGCACCAACCAAACTTCTAACCCAAGATAATTAGCAAGCCCAGCGCATACGCCAGCTATTTTGCCATTGACCGGATCTTTATAGAGTTCTCGGCTAGCCATGATTTTGCCTCCAAGTCGGTGATTCAGCATCTAAGATGCGTTCAAGGGTTTCAACACGGCTTTGCAGTTTTTCCGCTTTTTCAGATAACGCTTTGATCCGCTCTAAATCCTCTTGTGACAATGAGTTGCTGCTATGTCGTTTACCTCTGTAATGCAGAAAAAGCCATATCGGTGCAACAAAAATCAAAAAGACAATCAGTGGACCTGCGATAAAAAATGATGACATATATGCCACTCCTCGTTATTGGTTTTTGTCCATTTGTTGTTTCAGTTTTGCTAGCTCTTGTTCAATTTCATCTTGCGCTTGAAGTTCAGCAAATTCTTGGTCGAGTGACTTAGCGTTACCGGACATAGCGTAGAGATCGGCTTCAGCTTCAAGTTCATCGACTTTACGCGAGTACTGCTCAAACTTCGCCATCGCTTCATCAGTACGGCTAGTATGCAAATGACGTTGCACATCACGACGGTTGTGCGCAGTTTGGCTACGAAGTGCCAAAGCTTGTTGCTTCACCCGTGTTTCGGCAATTTTGGCCTCTAACTTACCGATTTCCCCAGTCAATTTATCGATAGTTTCTTCTACCAAGGTTTGTTCAGTGTGCAAGCCTTTCTGCATTTCTTGCAATTTCTTTTTTTCAATTAAAGCAGCGCGAGCGAGATCTTCACGCTGTTTAGCAAGCGCCAAGGTCGCTTTCTGTTGCCAATCTTCAATATGAGAGGCCATAGAATCCACTTTACGCGCGAGCTCTTTCTTATCCGCAATAGCTTTGGCCGAATTGGTGCGTACTTCCACCAAGGTGTCTTCCATCTCTTGGATGATTAAGCGGATCATCTTTTCAGGATCTTCCGCTTTATCTAACAGTGCACTGATATTCGAGTTTACGATATCGGCAAAACGAGAAAAAATACCCATGTTCAATCTCCTGATTAGTTGTTCATGACGATGTAGTTATTGGTGAGCTATTTTAAATCGCTCAAAACGTTAAGACGAGAAGAGATAACCAAGTTTCATGCCATATATAAATC
>NZ_NDIM01000293.1:0-4989 GCF_002241375.1 Vibrio sp. V19_P1S1T109
GATTATTACTATGTTAAAGCATGCTGTACGAATTTTAGATGGTGGAATGGGACGAGAGTTGGAACGGCGCAATGCCCCTTTTCGTCAACCTGAATGGTCTGCTCTCGCTCTGATAGAAGCACCAGAGATAGTAACAGAGGTACACCAAGCCTTTATCAATAACGGCGCGCAGCTTATAACCAGTAATAGCTATGCGCTTGTTCCTTTTCATATTGGAGAAGAACGTTTTAGCTCTGATGGGTTTTCTCTCGCAAACTTTGCTGGCCAAATCGCACGCCAAGCGGTGATAAACTCTAACCATCCCGAAACCTTGGTCGCAGGCTCCCTACCTCCACTGTTTGGTTCATACCGAGCCGATCTTTACCAGCCAAAACAAGCAGTAAACATTGCAACACCGTTAATTCAAGGCTTAGCGCCTTATGTCGATATCTGGCTGGCTGAAACACAAAGCTTGATTGAAGAAGCATTAGAGCTGCATCGGCTGGTCAAAGCGTTAGATAAAAACGACAGACCATTTTGGGTCTCGTTTACTCTTGAAGACAGTGAACAGACCGCGCCAGCTGCTCTACGCTCTGGCCAATCTGTTGAGGATGCCGTAAAGCAAATGGCGACCAGCGGTGTTTCAGCCATTTTATTTAACTGCTGCCAGCCAGAGGTGATTGAAGAAGCACTGCATGTCGCCAAACGAACACTGATTAAACTTGATCAACCCAACATTGAACTCGGCGCATATGCCAACGCATTTCCTCCTCAACCCAAAACCGCTACCGCGAATGATGGGTTAGATGAACTGCGTGATGATCTTACCCCACTAAACTACTTACTGTGGGCTGAGCGCTGGCAACAACAAGGCGCCTCTCTGATTGGTGGATGCTGCGGTATTGGCCCTGAACATATTGCGCTCTTAAGTCAACATTTTGCGCGAAGTGAGGTTTGCTAATGCAAGGGAATCAGAAACTTGGCCTAACTATGCTCACAGCATTAGTTTTCAGTTCTATGGTTGGCGCAGGCGTTTTCAGCCTGCCGCAAAATATGGCAGAGGTCGCGGGGGTCGATGCCATTATTACCGCGTGGTTAATTACAGGCATCGGTATCATGCTGCTGGCAGGATGCTTTTTATATTTATCACGCTTAAAACCGGATCTCGATGGTGGGATTTATACCTATGCACGTGAAGGGTTTGGTGATGTCGCTGGGTTTATTTCTGCATGGGGTTACTGGCTCTATGCCACTATTGGTGTAGTTGGCTACTTAGTCGTCGCGTTTGCCGGTTTAGGTGCCTTACTTGATACCAAAGAACAAGTTATCTTTGGCAATGGTAATACTCTGTGGTCTTTTATCGGGGCTTCCCTCGTCTTATGGTCGGTTCATTATCTTGTACTACGAGGTGTTAAACAGGCCGCATTGATTAATTTATTAGCCACCATCGCCAAAGCGCTTCCTCTCTTAGCTTTTATTATTATGGCCTACTTGGTATTTGAACCCACGACGTTTCATTATGATCGTATAGGAGAAAGCTTACATACTCCTTTTATTGAGCAAGTAAAAAATACCATGTTGATCACTTTATGGGTATTTACAGGGATTGAAGGCGCGATTGTTTTATCGTTGCGTGCTCGTCGTCGTAATGATATAGGCAAAGCTACCTGCTTAGGTGTATTGCTTGCCTTGACTCTTTATATTGCGATCACATTATTAGCACTAGGCGTGATGAGTCGCTCAGAAGTAGCTGGGCTAGCAAACCCATCGATGGCGGGTATTATGGCTCATATTGGTGGTGAGCCTGGACGATTATTGATTAGCTTAGGACTTATTGTGTCTGTGCTCGCCTCCTATTTAAGCTGGATTCTTTATGCCGCCGAAGTGCCTTATATTGCCTCACAACATGGCGCTTTTCCCGAACGTTTTACCCAAACGAATGAACACGGAACTGCGACCAATGCACTGATGCTAACCAGTTGCACCATACAGTTTTGTCTGTTGATAATTTTGTTTACTGGCGAAAGTTACAACGCACTAGTACTACTTTCAACCTCGATGATTCTTATCCCTTATTTTCTGGTCGGAGCCTATCTGGTCAAGGTCGCATTTCGCCAACAACTTGGTTGGAATATAAAATTGATCGGCATTGGTGCCAGTGTATATGGATTGTGGCTTATCTACGCTGCAGGATTAGACACATTATTGCTCTCACTTTTACTCTATCTTCCTGGTTTAATTATGTTTTCCCACACACGTCATAAATTAAAAAACCATGTTTGTATTCAATAAATAGCGCATTCAATGCAAATAAATGAGTCCCCAATCACATAGAGTAAGCTGTGTGATTGGGGTGAGCGACTACACCTTCTGCTTAAAGTGATGTAGTTAGGACTGCGTTACAACTTGAGATAATTCCCTAAGCAATGGAAATGCCTGAGCCACTTTCTCACCAGTCACAACAAAACCTTCTAATTGATTACTTTCATTTTCTGCTTTCGCCATGATGCCAGATTCAGAGATCTGCACGTTCCAAATCGCAACATGGTCAAAACGACCTGCTAACTGAATTGGGTAACTTGGTGTTTTTACTTTTACCATTATTGGTGGTAACACCAACTGAGATTCTTGCCCCAGCAACTGCTTACCAAGCACATTGGCGCTCAATACTATCGGCTGAAGGTAAGGCATCATGCGCCCTTGAATTTCAGCACAATCGCCCAGTGCATACACATGACTAGCAGAACTCTGTAGGCGGGCATCGACGACAATACCTTTATGGGTTTCAATACCCGAAGCCATCGCTAACTTGATGTTGGCACGTAATCCGGCCGCGCAAATCACCGCCTCGGTTTTAACCAATTGGCCACTGCTCAATGTAGCAACAAGCGCACTCCCCGAACAGTTTACCTCCACTACACCATTACCCAGAGACGTTCACTTCAATTTCTTTGACGAGCTGACTGTACCACTACAGTTTAGGAACAAGTTGTTCCATGGTCACCATTTCAAGTTCGTATTGTTGAGGAGAGGACTCTTGAAGCATGTCGGGATATCCATATTTGTTATCCCCCTATTAGATCAAAGGTCTAGATCGAAAGCTAGACCTTTGTCATCAGTCTAAGCCTTCTTCGGAAGGCTTTTATTATAAAACGCTGTTGTGGAGGGTAAGTGCAAGTAGTAAACTTGCTGCGGATATGCAACTGGTACTTAGGATATTAGGTACAAATAAAATCGCGGTTACGGTCACTAACTGACGTGACGCTAAATACTCTCCTAAATCAAAGTCTCATTTACTGGAGCCTATCTAATAAAACTAATAAAAAAATAATTAAATAATTAAATAAACCTAGGCTAGGTTAACTCTATGAAAATAATATCATCTTTAGGCTCACGGCTGACAAGCAGTCTGCCTATTGAAAAAAAACAGCGGGCTCTGGTAGAGTTCGTCATCAATACTTATCAACCACAGCAACGGGCTGATCTTTTCCGCGCCGTTACAGATCACCGCAAAAACCAATTACTCAACCTATTTCCTGAACATCACAATAAAAGCTTCTCAGTACTGTTTAAATTGATGGACTACCGAGAGCTCATCCGGCGCTATCCGAATACGTTAGGTGAAGAGATAGCACATCTTGAACAAGCCGTCAGCGAGTGCTATCCGCATTGGCTAGATTTCTGGTGTGAATGCGAAATTGCGGCTATAAAAACACTATTCCCTATCGAAGCGGATACTCCTCCTCGTATCGAACTGCCACTTAAAGACTGTGCCTACCGTGGTTTTTTGATCGACCAGATAGAGGATTCTGAACTTTGGGTCACAATGCCCAGTCACCCGCAAAAAATGCCTATCAAAGATGCGATCACCTTGAGCAATCTTGAGCTATTTATTAAAGGCGAAAAGTGGTACGAGATGCTGCCTTTATTGTCCTTATCACAAAAAGGGAAGCACTTTGTTTTACTCAAGCATCCTGATAACGAAGCATCTCCCACACTGGTCGCTTCAATGTTGGTACAAGATTGGTCAGTAAATCAGACTTGGCTCAGCTATGTGCCACAGTTCAGTAATAAGCAGTGGCAGTTCTGCTTACCCGATCATAGTTACGATGTTTTGATGGAATTACAGCTTTTCAAACCAGCACTGTCGAAATGCGACTCTCTCCCAGAATTCGATCAGCAATTCCAGCTACAATTGGCTGATAAGCGAGCGGTCTGTGAAGTGCTGCGTTTAACCGTCAGTGGTAACGCTCAGCAAAAGCTCTATTTTCTCTACCTTGCTCAAAAAAAATTCATGCAAGTAATGCATCAGGTAGGATACAAAATCGGTTTCACCATTATCGAACAACCCTTCATGCTCAGTTTTTATCAAGCTATTAACCCGAAAGCGTACTTCCATTGTGGATATTGCGATCTGAATAACGACGGAGTAAAGACTTATCGTGGTTTCTGGAATTTCGAATCAATAAACCGCGTCTTCAGTAATGCCGATTTTCGTGACTATAAACATGCGGTTTCTCAAAGCAGAAAGTACGATTTAATCAAAAAGGAAGAGTATGCTTAATTTCAGCTTAGAGCCCATCCTTTATCCTAAAGCAATAACACTTATCACAGCGGTAGCTATGGTACTAGTCTGGCTAACCTACTATTGCTATCGTCTTAAACAAAAAAATGAAGTGATCTGGGGGACACACCACCTGCCCTACATAGCATATTCGATATGTATCGTTGCGTGGATCGGCAGTAATGCCTACTTTCATACTGATTTATTGCCTATTCTTGGAGCTTCATCGGCCGTATTTATGGCCAAACTTGCCAACCTCGCTTCTTTTTCTGCGTTTGCCTTTGCATGTTACTTTTCTTACCGACTATTACCCGATCAGCTCAAAAATAAGGTACGCTTATGGCAACAAACATTCTTTATTATCCTGACGTTTTATTCCCTTTATATTAATTTCCTTCCTGATTTGACCATAAAACATGTCGAGATTACGGGTCCCAGTCAGTTCG
>NZ_NDIM01000263.1:0-4930 GCF_002241375.1 Vibrio sp. V19_P1S1T109
AATAGATCTTAAAATAACAAACACAAAGAAAAATGATTTTTAATGTGGCTTAAAATCACAATAAAACTGTTTAATTTTTACACATATTGACTGATTATAATTTTATTGATATTTTTATTAAACTACTGAGATTTAACATTAGGACAAATTAATAAAGTAAAACCTTATTGTTATTTATCTAAATTAGGATTCATAAAAACCCTTTCGTATTTTCTTCACTGACAGTTCATTGTTTGATCTTAATACCAAATAATGCTCAACATAGTCGTTTATTGATTGACGCTTAACACCATAAACCCAAAATAGGTCTGACCAGTTTGTTAATTTCACTTTCGCACTTATTCTTTAGTAGATACGTGCCTAAACCAATAAGAAAAAAATATGAAACTAATGACGTTATTGATGACCGCAATATTGCCACTCTCCATGGCGATTGCAGAAAATACGGATACCACCTCAGAACCAGTTACCGCTTATGGCGTAATGAATACGCAAAATAAGCAAACCTACACTTATGTACGCTGTTGGTATCGGCCCGCTGGCAATCATGATGACCCAGCAACAGATTGGGAGTGGGCATTGGATGAACAAGGAAATGACTACACCATTAGTGGTTACTGGTGGTCATCTGTGCGCTTTAAAAATATGTTTTATACTGACACCTCACAATATGAAATAAAGCAGCGTTGTGAAGAGACGCTCGGCGTCAGTCACGATTCTGCAGATATTACTTATTTCGCAGCAGACAATAGGTTCTCATACAATCATTCGATCTGGACTAACGATAAACAAAATGCCAAACCCGTCATTAATAAAATGGTGACCATAGGTGACAGCCTTTCGGATACAGGAAATATATTCAATGCGTCACAATGGAAATTTCCCAATCCTAACTCTTGGTTTTTAGGACACTTTTCCAATGGTTTGGTGTGGACAGAGTATTTAGCAAAAATGTACAATTTACCTGTATATAACTGGGCGATTGGCGGTGCCGCAGGGCGTAATCAATATATCGCGCTGACAGGTGTGAACGATCAAGTCAGCTCTTATCTAAATTACATGACAATGGCCAAAAACTACCAGCCAGAAAATACGCTCTTTACCCTTGAATTTGGCTTGAATGACTTTATGAATTACAACCGTGAAGTATATGAAGTCAAAGCAGATTTTAGCAGCGCGATGATTCGTCTTGTGGATTCAGGGGCCAAAAATATTATTCTACTCACCCTACCCGATGCAACCAAAGCCCCGCAATTTAAATATTCAACAGCAGAAGAGATAGCGAAAGTCAGCGCTAAGATCACCACTTTCAATGCGTTTATTCAGCAACAAGCACTGTATTATCAGATGCAAGGGGTAAATATCATCCTGTTTGATGCTCATAGCTTGTTTGAAAACCTCACAGCCAATCCACAGCAATACGGCTTTGAAAATGCGACCGATGCATGCCTCAACATCAATCGCAATTCAGCTTTAGATTACTTATACCGTCATAGCTTAACCAATGATTGCGCTTACCATAGCTCTGACAAATACGTATTTTGGGGCGTCACGCACCCTACCACGGCCATCCATCAATTGATTGCCAACGAAATCAGTAAAAACTCTCTCGCGTCATTTCAATTTGAATAAGCACGTCTGACCCTGAAGACAGCACGCAAGTGCTGTCTCTAAACCCAAATAGGCATCGCGGTAGCGGCTTTCACTTGACGCATGGCGAGGTGGGTATGCATATCTTTTACATTGTTGAGCCGCTGTAACTGACGCGTAAATGCTTCGTACCCTGATAAATTGGCACTAACGACTTCCAGCAAGTAATCATACGCACCTGAAACCACATGGCAGCTGATCACCTCCTCCATCTCTTTGATTGCCTCTTCAAAACTATCAATGGAAGCGGCTTGATGATTATTCAGGCTAACTTCAACAAAAACCGTCATACCAACTCCGACAGCTTGCCGGCTTAAGCGAGCTTGATAGCCATCAATGATCCCGCTCTCCTCTAATCGTTTCAAGCGTCTTGCGCAGGGAGAAGGTGATAATCCAACCTTTTCTGCAAGCTCTGCGGTGCTTAAGCGTCCCTCTGTTTGTAATAAGGTCAACATGCGGCGGTCTATTCTATCCATTACTCGATCCTTGATGAAATCCACTAACATTTTGCTAATTTATAGCGGATAAGTGCTAAACCATCTAGCAATAAGGGTGAACTTGCCGGATAAAAGTAAGCCGAACCATAGATAATGGTGAGAAACCATCCATTGATGTGAATGAAATTATGATTTATGGCTACCTCGCGATAGGCACCACACTGTTATTATGGTCCGGCTTTTTCCTCTCTTTAAAGGCAGGGGCGAGCGGCCTATTAACCCCTGCGGATATTGCATTAACGCGCTTTTTACTGCCCGCTTTGTTGCTCTCTCCATTGGTTTGGAGAACTCGACATCAATTGCAAAATGTACCTATGCGTTACTTAATTGGTCTATTTATTGGCTGTGGATTGCCCTATTTACTAGTGACAAGCCATGCGATGCACTACGTTCCGGTTTCTGATGGTAGCGCGCTTGTTCCGGGCGTGCTGCCGCTGTTTGTCTCGGGTATAGCGGTGTTGCTGTTTAAACAGCCGTTAAGTCGCCATCGAGTCGCTGGGCTGACTTTAGTGGTGGCAGGGGTTGGTATTTTCCTCTATTCAAGTGCCACTGATTTTGAGTCAAACCGTTTGACCGGGCATTTGATGTTTTTAACCGGCAGCCTGATGTGGGCGATGTTTACAATTTGTGCGCGGGTAGCGAATTTGCATGCGCTCGTCAGCGCGGGATGGGTTGCTTTACTTTCTACTATTTTATTGGCCGTTCTAATCGCTTTAGGCATCGTCGATAGCTACTTAGCCACACACTCTTTTGCACACTGGCCGTGGAAAGAACTGGCGGGACACACACTGCTGCAAGGTGTCGGGGCGGGGCTCATTGCAGCATTTACCTATTTATATGCAGTTTCAACACTCGGCGCAGAACGCTCCGCTGCCTTTGGCTCTGCAACACCAGTCGTGGCAACCTTGTTGGCGATTCCCGTTTTTGGTGAGATGCCAACGCCTTTGACTTGGATCGGATTAGGGTTGATAAGCTTAGGTAGCTTGGTTGCCAGTAATGTTTTAATGAAACACGATCATTCGCAACATTACCGGCCCCCAACGCATCAAAAACGAAGCGCTAAGCGCTCATATCAGCGATAGCAAATCTCAGCCCAACGAGCCAAACCAGCAGTCACTGAACCAAAGTAGTTACCGCTGACAACGGGTACGTGGGGCAGTTGCTGCTCTACCGCTTGACGTAATATTGGAGAACGAGCAGATCCGCCCGTCATAAAGATGACATCCGGCTTTACGCCACCTTGTTCAACCGCTTCTTTGACCAATTCCACCATTTTCGCTTTAGGGGATTCAATGGCGTCGATCATTTGCTCACGCTCAATTTGCACTTCGATCTGCTCAGAAAGAAGATCGAGCACCACCTGACATTGCGTAAGATCAGATAGAGCAATTTTTGCCTCTTCTGCACGGCGTACAATTTGATAGCCGAGCGTTTCAAAATAGACTTTCAGCAAACGCGCCAACTTTTCTGGTTGCTGCGCCTCTTTGTGTAGCAATTTCAATGCTGCCAAGTTTTGCTGAGCATAGAAGTCACGTTGCGCTTCCACGTTGTTAATTGCAATCGGGTTCCAAAACTGCGTGATCGGCATATCAATGCCAGAAATGGCTTTACTTCCTAATCCAAAAGAAGACATCAACTGTTTGAAAGCAATATAGATATCAAGATCATTGCCTCCGACCCGTTGGCCACTATGCGCAAGCAAACTCGCGGTGCGGTCGTCACGCCCTCGCCAACTCGGCCCCATTTTTAGCAATGAACAGTCGGTGGTTCCACCACCGATATCAACCACCAGTACGGTTTGATCTTGCACCAGAGTCGCTTCATATTCTAAACCCGCCGCAACGGGTTCAAACTGAAAACTGATGTGCTGAAAACCGGCGCGTTTCGCCGCACGTTGTAAAATAGATTCCGCTTGTCGATTGGCCTCTTCACCACCTCGGCCATGAAAGTTAATAGGACGACCAATCACAGTATCTTGGATGGGGCGCTGAAGGTGCTGCTCTGCATTATGCTTAATATTGACCATCATGGCGCACACCAAGTCTTCGAAAAAACTGACCTGCACATCACGTAAACCTGCCGCGCCTAGAAATGATTTAGGGGATTTAACGTAATAAATATCGCGCGGATCCTGCAGATAAAGATCGAGCGCCGCTTGGCCAAAGGCAATGTCTTGCGCGGCAAGTTCAATACTCTCTTCTCTATTCACATTGATCGCGCGGCGAAGTACTTGCTCACCAATTTTATCGCTTGGCGTAATATTATGATGACGGAACAGATGCTCAGAAATGGACTCTCGCGTCGGGGCGCATATTGTCGAAGGAATGTAGTGGCTTTTACCTTCTATGGGTAACAATGTTGGTTGCCCATCTTGCATCATTGCGACAGAACAGTTCGCCGTTCCATAGTCAAAACCAATAAACATCGCTACCTCCTAGCATCAGAAAAAGGCCGGCGATCCTACCTTATGCTTTTCACAAATACTATCCCCAAACTACTTGGAATGTCTGGCGAGAAAAGACATGGATTGGTTTACACAAGCCAAGAGACGAAAAAAGACAGCAGCAGACAGCCCACATAAGCTATTTTAATCGCCTTGATATGTCGATAGTGGATAAGACAAGGTGACAAGATAAACAACGGGATCAGGATAAAAATGGGGTTCATACTGAATAGCCAGCTTAACAATACAACAGAAAGTGCATAGTAGAAGAGCCACGAATTTGGAACCGACAACTTTTTGCCAAGTCCCACTATAAATAATAATGCAGCAAGTAAAGGTA
>NZ_NDIM01000364.1:0-4906 GCF_002241375.1 Vibrio sp. V19_P1S1T109
TTCTTGTATAACTTTGTATCTTTTCAATGCATACGTGGTTGCAAGGAATTAAGATCAAAAAAGAAAATAAAGACTAAAATTCCAATAGTTACGACGATCAAAAAGGCCAGCATAATTCGCTGGCCTTCTCTTTTTAGTTAGCTTAGATTAACTATTGCGCAAAGCGGCGATGCGTTTATCAAGCGGTGGGTGACTCATCAATAATTCCGTCATTGAACGTTTACCGTTGATACCAAACGCCATCATAGAACCTTCTAATTGAGATTCTTGCCCCATTTTTAAACGCTCTAACGCCGCAATCATCTTGTGTTTACCCACAAGCTTTGCTGCACCTGCGTCGGCGTGGAATTCGCGATGACGGCTATACCACATCGTAATAAAGCTCGCGAGGAAGCCAAATACCAATTCCAGCACCATAGAGATGCCAAAATAAACCATCATATTGCTACCGCCACCCTCTTCTGAATCTCGAGACGACACGATGTTTGCGATAAAGCGCGATAAGAAAATAACGAAGGTGTTAACCACTCCTTGCATTAAAGTCATCGTAACCATATCGCCATTGGCAATGTGGCTCACTTCATGCGCCAATACCGCTTCGGCCTCGTCACGCGTCATGCTGTGTAATAGCCCCGTTGAAACAGCGACGAGAGAATCATCACGTTTAGCGCCTGTTGCAAAAGCGTTGATGTCCGGCGAATCATAAATTGCTACCGTTGGCATACCAATACCCGCTTGCTGAGCTTGACGACGCACCGTTTGCACTAGCCAATGCTCAGTTTCGTTACGTGGACTTTCAATCACCATTCCACCTACCGAGCGCAGAGCCATGCTCTTTGACATCAATAATGAAATAAATGAGCCGCCAAAACCAAACAACGCGGCCATGACGAGCAAGCCAGATAAACTGCCCGGCTGCATCCCCGTCACAGCATAAACAATATTTAATACAAGGCTAAGAACCAGAACCACCGCAAGGTTGGTTGCTAGAAATAACATGACTCGCTTCATTACTTATCTCCGAATGAAAAGCTTATTATGAGTGTAGGCTGCAAGCGACGCTAGCATGAACCTACACAATTTTTCATATACATATAGTCTAAGATTTGAAAAACAAGGTTAAGCGATAAATTGAAACATTTAATGTCTGACGCCGAGTTTTCTAAAATCTGTTATTGAACAGCAAGATGGTTAACCTACCCTTACAGCACGTGATGGGCAATTGAACTCATAAGACTTTGGTCGTATTGAGAGTCCCAGCTAAAGTGACTACATTGCATGGGAAACAGACATTTTCGACGGACAAAGGACAGCATAATGGCTGAAACGAGCAACTATCAAATGGCGATTGATTTACTGTGTTGCCACTTAGGTCTCTCTGAAGATGAAGCTAAACAACAATTGGGAATTGGCAGCACACCATCCGCGCAGCAACAAATATCTGACACGCAACAAGCACTGATGGGGCTGATGCAAGAAAAATAGCCGTTAGCAAGGCTGGCGAGAGTTTATGCTAGCTAAATTGAAACAGCGCCGCTCATGGCATCATGGGTGGCGCTGTTTGTTTGTGTTGCCTACAATGACCGTGATTAATCTCGCGGCGGCGCTGGCGATAGTACTTCGCGATTACCATTATGGCCGGGAGCGCTCACAATACCTTGTGCTTCCAGCTGCTCTACAATTCTTGCAGCGCGGTTGTAACCGATTTTAAATCGGCGTTGCACTCCTGAAACTGAACCTCGACGCGTTTCCACTACATGTTCAACCACTTGATCAAATAGCGGATCCACTTCTTCATCACTTTCCATCTTCTCACCGGGTAGCAAGGCTTCTGGTCCTTGGTCACCATAAGTGATCTCTTCTATGTAGTTCGGCTTACCGCGTGCTTTCCAGTTGTTTACCACCGCATGCACATCTTCATCCGAGGCAAACGCACCGTGAACCCGGATCGTGTGGCTAGAACCCGGTGGTAGATAGAGCATATCGCCCATACCGAGCAGTGATTCCGCACCACTTTGGTCCAAAATAGTTCTTGAGTCGGTTTTAGTCGAAACGGTAAACGCAACGCGGGTCGGAATATTCGCTTTGATTAAACCGGTGATCACATCAACCGATGGACGCTGAGTGGCCAAAATAAGGTGAATACCCGCAGCTCGAGCCTTTTGTGCCAAACGCGCGATCAACTCTTCTACTTTTTTACCCACCACCATCATCAGATCAGCAAATTCATCAACAACCACGACAATGTAAGGCAGTTTTTCCAGCAGTGGCGGTTCACTCTCCATACTGTCCCCTTCTCTCCACAAAGGATCGTGGATGGGGTGGCCAGCAGCAGCAGCCATTTTTAGCTTATCATTGAAGCCTTTGATGTTACGCACACCAAGCACAGACATTAATTTATAACGACGTTCCATTTCACCCACACACCAACGTAAAGCATTTGATGCGTCTTTCATGTCAGTCACGACTTCAGCTAACAGGTGAGGAATACCCTCGTAGATCGATAGCTCTAACATTTTCGGGTCAATCATAATAAAGCGAACGTCTTCTGGGCTCGCTTTATAAAGCATGCTGAGGATCATCACGTTGACCCCAACCGACTTACCTGAGCCTGTTGTACCAGCCACCAACACGTGCGGCATTTTGGCTAAATCCGCGACCAATGCTTCGCCTGCAATGTCTTGCCCTAAAACGATGGTCGTGGGTGATTTCGCTTCTTGGAATTGACGGCTTTTTATAACATCTGACAAATAGACGGTTTGACGACTCATGTTTGGCAGTTCAAGACCAACATAAGGTTTACCAGGGATCACTTCAACCACCCTCACCGCCATTGCCGATAAAGAACGCGCCAAATCCATCGATAGGCTAGAAATACGGCTCACTTTTACGCCTGGAGCTAAATCTAATTCAAAACGAGTGATAACCGGCCCCGGAAAGATATCAACCACTTGCGCTTGGATTTTGTAATCCGCGAGTTTAGATTCAACCAAACGAGCAACCTCCTCTAATGCCTCTCGGTCAATAAAGTGTTCACGCTTTTCTGGGTGATACAGAAGCTCTAACGTCGGTAGTGGCTCCGTCGGTTTAGGCAGGTTAGTTTCTTTTTGCATTAAAAATGGGTTTTGCTTGGCCGCCATATTGGCCTGAGCCGAAGACACCATGTTCTGAAAAGCCGTCACATCGCTATCTTGCTGGCCTAACGGTGGCTCGTCATCTTCTGACATCACATCAAGATCAGCAGCCAACGCTTGATCTGATTCATCTTCATCCAGCACATCCAAATTGGAAATAACCGGTTCAACACGCGACACATCAAGATCAACTTCTGTCATCGTAAGCGACGGATCGCTCACCTCTTCGTCCTCTGCCCATGCATATTGCTGAGCTTCTTGACTGGCATCGAGGTCGGCACTGGCTAATGCTTGATGCTCATTAGCTCTTTCATCTACCCAGTCTGCCGATGAAAGAGCAAGGTCATCCTCTTCCAACGCAACAGATTCTAACTCTTCAATCGTTGCACTAAGCTGCTTACTGCGATCAAATGGCGCTTCATCTGAGTGAGTTTCACTGAATTCAGGAGAAGTGTTAGCCTGAGTTTTGGCCGCTGGCATGTGAATATTAAAACGTCTTGGCGAGTGAGTCTGTTCCAGCTCTTCTTCAAGCTCTACCGCAGGCGTGTATTGCTCGGCCCCAAACGCATCGAGGGCTGATTTGACATATTCTTCATTTGGCGAACTAGACTCAACAACGGCTAAGTCTGCGGATGATGATTCAAGCGGCGACAATTCCATTGGCGACAAAACGGGCGCAATATCTTCATCTTTCTCACCACGTAATCGATTGATCAACGCAACGCCAAGAGAAATACTCATCGTGCCTAACCATTCCACGATGCTTAGCCAGGAGATACCCGTTAGCAGCGTAAAACCAGCGCCCCATAAAAAGAGCAATACTAGGGTTGAGCCTAGTAAATTAAGCGTTGGCAGCGCCAAACTGGTTAAGACATCCCCAATCACACCACCAGATGAAAAATACCAAATATCGTCAAAGTTGATATCCGCAAGACCACAACTGGTCAAAATCAAGATGGTTAAGCCGAGTAAACGCGTTCCCCACAGCACAAAATCAAGGGGTTCATTCTCTTCTCTTTTACGCAGAAAAACCCATGCTAGCACAGTAATCATGAGCGGTATTGGGTAGGCCAGCGATCCAAAAATAAAGAACAAGGTATCGGCAATCCATGCGCCAATAATACCGCCTGCATTTTCAATATCGCCTCCCCACGCGGTTTGCGACCATGAAGGATCGGCGGGACTAAATGTTAATAAAGCGATGGAAAGAAGCACAGAGGCAAGCACAGCGACAATAAGCCCGCACTCTTTCAGACGTTGCGATCCATTGAGGCGTGAAGACTGAGGCTCTTCGCTGGTCTTAATAATGGTCTCAACTTTATTTTGGTTCTCTTTGAACATAAACCTAGATTCTGATTAACGCCAACACTCAAGGTTTATTGCGGCTTGATGCGTTGGTTTGGGTGAAAACAGTCCGAGCGGCAAAAGCCGCTCGGTTTGTTGTGTGATTTAACCACATCAAGGTTAAAAACCCAATTGGCGAACGTCAGAATGTGGAAAGAAGTACCACTATTCAGACAATCTGGCGTTATCGAGTTTTGATAACCAACTGGTTACTTTGCTTCACTTCTTCCATCACAACATAAGTGCGAGTGTCATTGACTCCGGGCAAACGCAATAGCGTATCACCCAACAATTTACGATACGCCCCCATGTCAGAGACTCGAGTTTTGAGAAGATAGTCAAAATCACCCGAAACAAGATGGCATTCTTGAATGTCATCCAGTTTTTGAACCGCAGTATTAAACTGTTCAAACACATCAGGTGCACCG
>NZ_NDIM01000179.1:0-4899 GCF_002241375.1 Vibrio sp. V19_P1S1T109
CTTTTATCCAATATCCTCATTTAGTCGAACGAATTTACCAAGAGAATGAGAATCAGCGCATTTGGCAAGATGAGCAGATTGTTCGTCAATTTGAACATCAATTGGAAGTAATTCGCCGAGCGGGTTTTAGCCCTTTATTTTCACGCCAGTTAGCGCAAATGAAGGCGTATCGTGAACAGAAAGCGTTTAACGAATACGATCTGCTGGCAACCGATACTTTACTTTTGTATTTGAGTTATGCCGAGCAAGCTCCCAAAGTCGGTATGGCTTGGTTCTTTGAACGTAAGCTCAACTCTGCCATTGCTCCACCAAGCCAAGAAGCCTTGTTCGCTCTTCATGTTGCGGTAGAAGTTAACAGTATCGGCGATCTGCTCAATGGCTATGCGCCCAACAACGCGGCTTATGATCAACTGCTACACGCCTATGATTTTCTGCTCAGTACTGAAAATGCAGCGCTCTCGTTGTACAGCCAAAAAGGGTTAAAAAAACCTGGCGATAAGCTCTCACAACGTAGTGTGCTTATTGCCCGCTTATCATTAGTTAATATCGATGTTAGCACAGTGCGTGACGACGTAACTTGGTATGACAACAGCTTGGTCAAACCTGTGAAAGAGTTTCAAGCGATGCACGGTTTAAAAGCTGATGGCATGATTGGCCCCGAGACCTTAAAGTGGTTAAATTTGTCTTTGCAGGCACGCCTGTCTATGTTGGCATTAAATGCAGAGCGAACTCGTTTGTGGCCAGAATCAAAAGAGACACAGATCGTAGTCAACGTTCCCAGTTTTGATATGCGCTACTGGTATTTAGGTAAAGAAGTCTTTCAGTCTAAAGTGGTGGTGGGCCGAGTTTCACGCAAAACGCCACTCATGAGCACCAAATTAGATTCTTTGATCCTAAACCCGACGTGGAATGTGCCACACAAAATCATGGTTGAAGATATTCTGCCGATGGTAAAAAAAGATCAAAACTATTTGCGTCAACACAATATTGATATTGTTTCGAGCTGGCGTTCGAATGATCAAATTGACCCAAGCAACATCAACTGGTCTGCGGTGAATCCGGCCTCTTTTCCCTACCGAATGCGTCAGCAAGCCGGGCAAGATAATGCATTAGGTCTGTATAAATTTAATACGCCCAATCGCAGAGCGATTTACCTACATGATACGCCGAGTAAATACCTATTCAATAATACGTCGCGAGCCTTTAGTTCGGGTTGCATTCGAGTACAAAATGCCGATAAGTTTGCTTCGATGATATTAGAAACCCAAGGTATTAATGGTGATAAATTAACGGGTAAAGAAGGGCCAGCGAATGGCACGATCCCATTAAAGCAGCGCATCCCCGTACACATCATCTATCAAACCGTTTGGTATGAAGGTGGGGAACTGCACTACCGAGATGATATCTATCGTTATGATGCATTCAGTACCAGTAATGGGTGAATGGATACTGCTAAAACAGTGGTCACCTAAGTAAGCAGGGATGCGTCTCTCAATTTACCAAAAAATGACTTAATAAAGATCTCTTTTATGTTCAAAGAGTAACGATGCTGTAGCTCTCTCTTGAGCATTTCGAGCACAATTTATGCATTTGATCTTCACAATGGAGTCCGGTAGTGTCCGGGCTTGTTGAAAATAAATTCAGTTGTGAAGGTATCCAACCTTGTTAGTTTCTCGTCGTCACTTTATAAAATTGGCTGGTAGTGGTGTAGTTGTAGCGGCGTGTGCCCCCCAAATAGTATTGGCATCGTACCCTGAAACCTCTCGCATACTTTCGATGAATAATTTACATACCGGTGAAACACTTGAAACCTGTTATTTCAACGGTGTTCGTTATGTTCGATCTGAGCTTGATCGGCTCAACCATATTTGCCGTGATTTCCGCCGCAACGAAGTCCATCCAATGGACAAAAATCTATTTGACCAAATATCGAAAATTCAATCTCTACTTGGCACTCAAGCGGAAGTACAAATCATCTCTGGTTATCGATCTCCTGCCACCAATGAAATGTTGCGCACTCACTCCTCTGGGGTTGCTAAGAAAAGTTTCCATATGCTAGGCCAAGCAATTGATTTTCGGTTAGATGGTGTTCAGTTGAGTCAAGTACGCGAAGCGGCGATCGAATTGGGCGCTGGCGGTGTTGGTTATTATCCTAGCAGTGATTTTGTGCACATTGATACTGGGCCTGTACGTCATTGGTCATAAGGCTGTTCGTGACTTGTCAAATGAAAGTGTCAATGTCATAGTTCGGCCAACTGCGAATTCGAACAAGGTTTTAGTATGTCGTTAAAGTATCAAGTGGTGCCCGTCACTTCCTTCTCTCAAAACTGTTCTATCGTTTGGTGTGATGACACCATGGAAGGGATCGTGGTTGACCCCGGCGGTGATGTGAAACAGCTCGTGATGTTGATCAATGAACTCGGGGTAAAAGTGGTCAGTTTGGTTCTTACTCATGGTCATTTAGATCATGTCGGTGGAACCGAACCGCTGGCGCAGCAGTTGGGCGGCGTCGATATTATTGGACCACATAAAGCGGACAACTTCTGGCTACAAGGCCTCGAAGGTCAAAGCAAAATGTTTGGTTTTCCACTGACGGAAGCCTTTGAACCTACCCAATGGCTTAATGACGGTGATGAAGTGAAGTTTGGCCTTCAAACTCTACAAGTATTGCACACGCCCGGCCACACGCCCGGTCACGTGGTGCTGTTTAGCCAGCAAGCGAAATTGGCGTTTGTTGGTGATGTATTGTTTAACGGTAGTATCGGCCGTACGGATTTCCCGCAAGGTGATTTCAATACCCTTATTCACTCGATCAAAACTAAGCTATGGCCACTTGGCAACGATGTGACGTTTGTGCCCGGCCATGGTCCGCAATCGACTTTTGGCCGTGAACGTGCCAATAACCCTTATGTCGCAGATGAAATGCCTCTGTATTGATCTTGATTAGGCTCAGAGTGTTCCTTCTGCGCCCATTAAATCATGTCTTAGTCTGGTTCGGCCGCCGCGAGGTAGCGCCGAATCAGCCCTACAAACGCCTCGGCGTCACGATCCAGATCGTGCGCTGAGATAAAAATATCATAATCAAAAAATTGCCGTTGATAGCGCATCCGATTGGCTAACATTGCCATAAGACCATGATAGTAATTACCGTTTGGCGCAGTGTAAGGTGCGTTGTCGAGTACCAAGTCTTCAAATTGAGTCTCTTTGCGCTGTTGTTTTGCTCCTAAGTAGAGCAGCGCGCGCTGGCTGAGCAAGATCTCACTAGCGATTCTGGGACACACACTCTCAAGGTAAGGTGAATAATCCTTCAGTTTGATCCCAATCCAAGGCAAAGGTTGGTGCCAACCATGATATTCATAACTGCATACCCCAATGCGGCTAATATTGTTCCATTTTACGACCCAACCTCCTTTAAAGAGATGCTGCTGAAAATGGGTAGCGGTTAGGGTGTAGCTAACTTTTCCTTTCAAAATCAAAAGATAGAAGGTGATTAGAGTCACTGCCAGTGCACTTACTAACAGCAGCGCATGAATAATGTTGGATGAGAACATGACAATGCAAATTGAAGCGATGATACAAGTCGTATTGACCCATTTAACCACAGGTGATTGCAGAGAAAAGCGCGTATTAGACAAATGTTGGGTGTGCATAAACCAGTGAAACTCCTTCGAGCTACAGCATCGTTGTTGGCTGTTGCGACCTGTATAAATTGTAGTCAGTTACCGCATCAAAATGCGTTTTTGCCCCTCAATCTGTGCTATGCCCTACAAATCGAGGACGATTTTTGATATAAAACGCGCTTCAAATTTTCACCACTGCTTGAAACGCAGTGAAATGGAGAAATATTCGATGAGACTTGCTCATAAGCGTAAGGTGCAGGCAAAATTGCAAAAGCGTATTAAAGCGACTGTTGCAAACTTGATCGCCTCTCAATCAGCAAAGCCTGTAACAGCGCAATCGACCGTAGCAAAAACCGCTGCAACAAAAGTAGTTGTGGAGAAAGCTGCGGCGAACTCTAAAAAAGTGGATGTTGCGTTAACGCCAAAACAGCAACAGGTTTTAGATATCGTCGCTAACCACACAGAAGGTATGAATCCTAAATCGATCGGCTTAAGTGCTGGTCAAGAAGATGCGAAAGCTGCCGCTTGGGCCACTGGCGCACTCAAGAAACTAGTAGAAGAAAATCTGGTAGTGAAAGAGCAGTTAGCAGGCAACAAAGTTATCTATAAAGCCATTTAATCTGCTGTTCGTTGTGAATGAATTAGCCTCGGTAGCCCCGAGGCTTTTTTACGATCAAATTTTAAAATGCAATCAAAGCTACTCTTCTTTGGTAATAGAGCCAATTTCGAGCATCGGCGCGACATCTATGTTTTCGGCATTCATCATAGAAGATAAACGTTGTACTGATGAGAGCAACAGGCTTTGCTCCCACTCTTGAAGCTGCCTAAATTGTTCGACAAAGCTTTCTTGCAATGGTTGCGGTGCCTTTTCTAGCAGCTTCTTACCTTCGTCCGTTAAATGGGCGTGCACTTTTCGTTTATCGGTATTGCTGCGAATTCGCTGTACGTATCCGTTGCGCTCTAATCTATCCAAAATGGTGGTGGCAGTGGCCTGGCTCATGTTCGTATGATCCGACAATGTGCGTATAGTCACCTCACCAAGGGTTTGAATTGAACGCATTAGAATAAGCTGGGGACCAGTAAGCCCAGCGTCTCTATTCAGTTTTTTAGAGTGCAGATCAATTGCGCGAATAATTTGTCGAATTGAGATCAAAACTTCTTCATGTTTTTCCAAACTCATTGTCCCAAAAAGAAAGTTATTAATAAGCGGGGACCATAGCGCAGTTCTTTTCACTTGAAAAGTAGCATTCGACCTCTTTTGTTCTGGTCTAAGATGATG
>NZ_NDIM01000156.1:0-4899 GCF_002241375.1 Vibrio sp. V19_P1S1T109
GAAAGACACTAAGGAAATGGCTCATTTTAGTCATGTTCAGATTTCCAATTGGACTAAACACGACACCTATTGGCTACTCAGTTTATTTGGTACGGCCGTTGGGGCTGGCATTCTATTTTTGCCAATCAACATTGGGTTAGGTGGTTTCTGGCCATTAGTGTTAATGGTCTTACTCGCTTTTCCGATGACTTATCTCTCTCATCGTGGTCTTGCTCGTTTTGTTCTCTCATCGCGCCGTCCTAATGCCGATTTTACCGATGTTGTTGAAGAACACTTTGGCCAAAGGGCTGGTCGCTTGATCTCTTTGCTGTATTTCCTCTCTATTTTCCCAATCTTACTGATTTACGGTGTAGGTCTAACTAACACGGTTGATAGCTTTTTGGTTAATCAAGCGCAGATGGTCGCTCCCCCTCGGGTGCTACTTTCTGGTGGCTTAGTCTTTGCGTTAATTGCCATTATGCTGGGTGGCGAGAAGATCATGTTGCGCGCTTTTGCTGTTATGGTTTATCCATTGGCGGCTATTTTATTATTTCTCTCGCTCTATTTGATCCCGTATTGGTCAGTGCCGTCATTAGTCTTGCCGCAAACGAGTGATTTCTTACACACAGTGTGGTTAGCCATTCCTGTCGTGGTGTTTTCTTTTAGCCACGCAGCGGCGATCTCAAGTTTTGCCAATGTTCAACGTCGTCATTATGGCGCGCTAGCGGATAAAAAATCAGAGCAGATTCTGCGTTACACCAGTCTTGTATTGATTCTGTTTGTCTTGTTGTTCGTGTTCTCTTGCGTATTGGCTTTATCACCAGAGGCATTGCAAGAAGCAAAAGTGCAAAATATTTCAGTGCTGACTTACCTTGCCAATGTCACAGATAATCCCTTTATCGCCACTCTAGGCCCTTTAGTGGCGTTTATTGCCATTACCTCTTCCTTTTTAGGGCATTTCCTTGGTGCGCGAGAAAGCCTGACTGGATTGCTGTGTAAAAACTTTGGCCTGTCATTGCGTCTTGCTGGGCGACTCACCATTGCGATTTTGTTTGTCACGATTTGGATTGTCGCGATACTCAACCCCAGCATTCTGGGAATGATGGAAGCGTTTTCAGGCCCCGTGATCGCTATGATTCTGTTTATTATGCCGATGATTGCTGTATTCAAAGTGCCATCGCTGGCGAAGTATCAACAGCAGATGAGTACACCCTTTGTCATGGCAATAGGGTTATTGGCGGTATCGGCATTGCTTTATAATTTGCTCAATTAAATCAGCCATTGGCTCCGTCACTGGAGCCAAATCAATTACTTGATTTGAGCTTTTGTTATTTGAGGTTGTGCATTATTGAGCGTTGATGCTACCTCCAGAATATCTTGCCACTCATTGTAAGCTGATTGGTACCAAACTTGCTCCAGAATGACCGCTTGTGAATCTTGTGCTTTGGTAAGGTTAGAAACGACGTTGTTGGTTTCATTGTATAAACTGAGCACCGTGGTTTGTAGTGTATCTAAGGATCGGCTGATCGCCGCACAATCGTTGTTAACTTGATCGACACTTAGCAATAGGGCATTGAGAGACGCGATTTGTTGTTGATCTTGAGAGAGCGTTTGTTGATCGTGGTTGATGGTATTTAAAGATGATTGGATATCGCTTTGCAGGCTAGATATTTCACTTTGTGCTTCTACAATAGAGCTAACACCAAACCCTGCCAATATCAAAGAACCTCCCAGTGTAAACGGAGCAAGCACCACGCCAAAAATCGTTTCAAATATCCCTTTCTTACGCTGCGATTGAGCATTCGCAATGGCGGTTTTAAATGCTGCTATCTGCTGTTTCATTAGATCAATTTGGGCGTTAGTGGCGATAATTTCTGCTTGGATGGAAACTTCTTCTTGCTGGATCTGTGCAATAGTTTGTTGCAATGTGTTATGAGCATCTTCCACTTGGCGAGCCCAAGCATTCAATCCCTCATCATAACGTTTTATATTTGATGTAAGACTTTGAATCGGATTTTGTAATGTTAAGATTAATGAAGTGAGCTGCTTTAGTTGAGCGGCGTCAAAACGGGTTTCTAGTGCTTTGAATAAGGTTAAAATTTGAACATTAGAATCTTTGAATGTATTCGCAATGGAAAGAACACTGTCCATAATGTCATTTGAAAAATATAAATTACCACTCAAACGCCATTGTCGTACCAGTTTTTGCACCGCATTTAAATTTTGTTCTACCTGAGCATACCAATGTTCTGCATTGCCTTGATCAATATAAGTTTCAACAACGCCTTGGCATGCAGAATTTAGTAACACCATAGCGCTAATAGATGCAGGAATGTCGGTTTGAAGTTGCTCGCTGGCTGATTGATTCATGATGGTCCTCGAAAAAGAATAAAAGGGGGCATAACCCCCTTTAGTAATGTTTAAGCTGCTTGTTTTACTGCAGGTGCTAACTCTTTCGTTTCGATAGCTATTTTTGCGCTAGCTAGCTGTTTAGCAAGTTCAACCGCATCATCCCATTCGTTTTTCGCTGCGTCAGACATCACTTTTTCCATAATAATGCTCTGCATGGATGCACCATTATTAAGCTTGGTTACTACATCATCTAACTCGTTGCCAAAGACAGTCCACGTCGTTTCAAAATCAGATAATACTGATGTCGATGTTTCAATCGCTGAAACGACGGCGCTACTGGCATTGGAAAGCCCTTGTAAAGCGATAATCTGTTGCTGATCTTCAGCTTTTTGTTTTTGTTCTTGCGCGATGCTGTCGTAGTCATCATCAATTTGATTTTGTAATACGCCCCACGTAACGCCACCAGCAATAATCGATGCCGCGCCAACGGCTGCGATACCGCCGGAGACTACAGCTGCGGTGCCAGCGGTTGCGACGGTAAGCGCAACGCCTGCGACGAGCATAAAGATGCCAACACCAACCGCAACTTGTGCATAGACTAGATCTTTATTCAGTTTCTCAATGGCTGCACGATTGTTGTCTATTGCGTTATTCATACTTTCAATATCTGTTTGTAAATCGATAATTGTTTTTTGAATATTGGTCGCACCATTGACTAAGTCATCATGTGCTGCTTGCATTTTCACCCCCCAATCAGAGAGTTCCTTATTCATCCCTTTGACTGTGGCTTCGATACCGCTGACTTGAGAAGATAGGGCGGTCATAATCTGTGAAGCTTGCTGAACCGTCGTATTGTCTTTGCCACTTGCTGTTGGATCCGCTTTATATAACTCATGAATGGCATCGATTGATGCTTGGAAAGTGGCGTCAAAATTAATTACGCTGGAGGGAATCGATGCTGATACTTGTGGTCCCAAATCGTCAATCCATTGCTTAGCAACCAATTTTGCTGAGTCTAACTTTTTACTCAGGTCATCAAACCAATCTGGTTTTACCGTAGGTGGCGTAAATTGTGTGTTTAAAATGGCATGGCACTGCGCTGTGATGACTGTGGTTGCCAAAAATGCAGATTGAGTGGTTTGCTGTGTTGGGTTCAACTGAGTAACTTGTTGTGACATTGTGTATCTCCTTTACTGTTCTTGAATGGTGTTATTTAGTGTGTTGACTAAAACGGGTTTTCCAACGTTTGGCGGTAAACTAATGAGTTGCACAAATTCTGAAATAGTTTTCCATGAGGCTGAAGCAATCTTGATGGTTTGCAAATCAGTCAATAGGGCAGGGTCTGAACCGCTTTGTAAGGCGTTGATCAGTTCGTTTACCTTGTCTAATTCGTCTTGCCATAACAATGAAAGTGCTGGCAAGCTATCATCAATCTTTAGGAATTCTTCGCTCATGTTGCTGAGGGTTTGAATAATGGCTTTAGTAATGGCAGCCGCTTGTGCTTCTTCACTGGCTAGTGTTTGTAATTGAGTGAGTTTGTCTAAATCTTGTTGTACCTCTTTCGCGCTCGATATTGTGCTGTATGCACTGTAACCAACCGTGAATAGCGCACCAGCAAAGGAAAGGAATGGCACAGACGTCGTTGCTCCCATTACGACACCGTAGGAAATAGTGACCATACTTTGTATGTAAGCTTTTCCTGCTCTTAATTGGGCCGCCGTGACATTGGCTCCTAAACTGGCAATGGATTGCGATAGAGAGCCTATCTCTGTTGCAATGCGTACCATTGCTTGTTCTTCGCTCGCAAGTTCATTCCAGCCATCTTGAATGCTGGATGCGAGCAGCTCCTCTGCATTTTTCGCTTGGCTGTAAGATTTCGTGAAAACTTGCTGAGCTTCATTTGTTAACGTGATATTTTGCTTTAACGTTTTTTGCAATAATTGTAAGCATTCAATCCATTGCTTCGTACTTGTTATCGCCTTACTGTTTTGTGCGCAGGCATCGAACGTGGTCTGATAATTAATAAACGATGTAATAATTTGCGCAAAAATTTTAGGCTTTTGCTGCATAAACTCATTCATTACCGCTCTTAAGATCTCAGTCCTGCTTCGAACTTCTACGAGCCAGTTTGGATCTTTTGCTACATGGCCAATAAAGAGAGAGTTGCACGTTGCATCGTAGTTACTAATACCTAAAAAATCAGTATATACGTCGGTCAGCATATTTAATGCGGTATCAACATTTGGGCTTAACATGAGTTCGCCCTCTACAGTGAAATAACGAGGAAAGGATCAAACGTTAATCTTGCACCATCAATAGACAAGGTCGCATTGTATTGTTGTGTGCTGGCTTGTCCTTGCGCTTCAACTCGGCCTTCCCAGAATTCATCACCGCTTAGTCCTTGCTTAGTGGGTATACAAACTCTGTCATTTATCATTTGCCCATTAAACTCGACAATATCAACTTCATTGTCTGGTGAAATAGCGACAACTCGCCAGCATAATAATTGGCCGTCTTTACAGGCTGTTTTTAACTCAGCTTGGCCTTCATTACCCGAGCCCATATATT